>JACQVT010000699.1 GCA_016209665.1 Planctomycetota bacterium
CCGGCCATCCCCGGCAGCACCACGCCCCCCTGCCTCGGCGTGGGGTGGTAGGCCGTAGTATCATGTCGGCCGATGTTGTTTCGGCCGCTGGGAAACACGGGGTTGACGTTGTCGGCCGTGGGGCTGGGCGGGCACTGGCGCACGGCCGACGGGCGACGTTACTGCGACAGCTTCGCCTGCGATGAGGTGCCGGCGGAGGTCCTGCGACACCGCGACGCGGTGGTCGGGAGTTGCCTCGACGCGGGCATCAACTACCTCGACATCACGACGGCGGCGGAATGTCTGGCGTATGGCCGCGTGCTGGGAGGCCGGCGCGATCGGTTCGTCATCGGGGCGGACGACTACCAATGGGGCCCGCGTAGACCCGCGTACCTCTGTGTGGCCGCGCTGGTGGCCAACGTGGAGCGCTGCCTGTCGAGACTGCGGACCGATCGGCTGGACATCTGGCGGGCCACCTCCGAAGTCCACGGCGAAAACAGCGACGCAGACGTCGAGATGGTGATCGAGGCCGCGGCTCGTCTGCGGCAGGCGGGCAAGATTTGCCACTTGGGCGTCTCGGGACATCATCCCGGCTGGATGCGGAGTACGATCCGCCGGTTCGAGCCGTTCAAGGTGGCGGTCCTGCCGTGCGTGCCGTTCGGCTGTGGCGAATCATCGGCTGCCCCAGGTCCGAAGGACCCGGGCCACCCGTCGGAGGATCCAGCCCACGCAGAAGGCGGGCAAGGATGCCCGCCCCCCGGTGAGGATACCTGGCGGACGGCCGCGGGGCGGGGCATCGGCATCATCGGCATCAAGCCGTTTGCGGGTGGCCTGCTGTTTGCTGGCGGGGACGCCGACGTGCGATCCCGGGGCGGCCTGAACGACCGCTTGGCCGGCCTGGCACTGCGGCACGCGCTGCACCGTAAACCACCGGCGACCACCGTGGTCGTCGGGCTGACCACGCCGGCGGAGGCACGCAGCGCGGTGGCCGCCGCCATGGCCCCACCGCCGGACGCCGACGAGATGGACTGGCTGATACGCACGACGCGCCGTCGTCTCGGAACGCTGCCCGCAGACTACCGTTGGCTGGCGGCATGGGACGTCTTCCAGGGCAATTGAGCCGCGGGCACCCACCCTGCGGTGCGCGGCAGAGTATCGTGGCGGCCGTGTGGCCCGGCCGCCGTGTGGCCCGGCCGCCGTGTGGCCCAGCCGCCCTCGGCTGGGTTCAGCGGAACTCAGAAGTCACAGTCGAGGGCGACTGTGCCACAAGTTATGCCACAGCCTATTGCCACGCCCCACCCGCGCCGCGCGGGTTATCAGGCCTTTCTTTTGCCCCAGCCTGGAGGTATAACTAAGCAGACGTATCTGGGCGCGGCAAAACAGCACAGCGCTCGGTTCTCATCTCGGGTACTTCGGTAAGGCAGCGAGGTCAGATGTCGCGGAAACCACACCGCTCACGTGTTCGCTCCATTGCTTGGATAGCCGCGGGTCGGGGCTTTACCCTGATCGAAATCCTGGTCGTGGTGGCCATCATCGCCCTGCTGATCGCCGTCCTGATCCCCGCCCTGACGGTGGCCCGCAACCAGGCCCGTATGGCCGTCTGCGCCAGCAACATGAAGCAGGCCCTCACCGGCGTCATCACGCACATCGTCGAGCAGAACATGAGGAAGGAGCGAGTCAGCACCAACTTCGGCTGGGCCACGCCGGCCTTCCGGGCCAACAGCGAGATGGGCCAAGTCTTCAGTTGCCCCTCAGACCCGCATCCCCGACCGATGCCGCCGCTGCTGGTGGACGTGTACGACGGCGGCTACTCGATCTATCACGGACGGACGTCCAGCGACGGCGTATTCAACCACTTGAACCGGATCAGCGACAACCAGTGGACGCTGGACATCCAGGATACGGTCGATGCGAGAGGCTTCGGGCGTGACTCGGGCACCAACGACATCGACGTGCTGCTCCAGTATTCGGCCAGCCAAGGCATCCCCATTACCACGGTCAGCGTCAAGCAGGTGGAATCCGCCTGGGACTTCCGGGTGTTCAACCACAAGGGCCAGACGCTCTGGGCGAACCCCAAGAGTAGCGGCGGCACCTCCTACCGCCTGCCGCTCATGTGGATGAGCTTTGCGGCCAACGCCGCCGCCGGCCTGCGCAGCACCAAGGGCAGCCCACTGCTACTCGTCGAGGCGGCCAAGCCGGGGATCTTCCCGGAGAGTTACGCCGGCAGGGGCTCATACGGAGGAGGTCAGCCCAATGACGACCTCAAGCAGAAGCTCCGGTTTCGTCATGGACCGCGGATCGTCAAGAAGGGGTACAGTGACCCAGATGATCGTGAGTACGTCACCCGCGAGCGGATGAACGGCGGGTTCCTGGACGGTCACGTCGAGAACCTTCTGTGGTCGCGCATCATCGGCAAGGAGCCACAGATCGACGGCCGCGGCGATCTGCTGTGGCACCGCGACATCTGGCTCGGTATCCGCCGGTCGGACGACAACTCGTTCGACTGATCGTCAGTCCTGATCCCGTGATTCAAGCAGGGCGAGCAGCACGTCCGGCCGATCGGTGATGATCCCATCCACGCCCAGACGGATCAGGTAGGACATATCTTCGGGCTCATCGACCGTCCAGACAAAGACGCTCAGGCCGCACTCGTGGGCCAGCCGGACGAACCCCGGGTCGACGTGCGGGAGCGACGTGCCGACGGCCGACGCCCGAACTCGCAGGGCCTCGGCCAGCGTCTTCCGCCAGACGGGCGTGTCCAGGCCCGGCTTGTCCACCAGCCAGGTTGTTGGCAGCAGGGGCTCCAGCCGGCCGATCTGGTCGACGGCGTTGGCGTGGAACGAGAAGACCATCAGGTCCTGCGGGTCGGTGCCGCTGGCCCGGATGGACTCGAGCACCTCGGCCCCGATCGACTCCTGCTTCAGCTCAATGACCATCCGCATCCGCCCCTTGACCAGCCCCAGCGCCTCGGTCAGCGTGGGTATGCGCTCGCCAGTGTACTCCGGTGCCTTCCACTTGCCGGCGTCGAGCTGCTTGATCTCGGCCAGCGTCAGGTCACCGGGCTTGGCCTTGCGGCCGGTGGTCCGCGTCAGCGTCGCGTCGTGCAGCAGGATGGGCACGCGGTCCTTCGTCAGATAGACGTCGCACTCGGCCATCTCAGCCCCGGTCTCCATCGCCAGCCGAAAGCTGGCCAGCGTGTTCTCCGGCGCCACCCACGAGAACCCCCGGTGGGCGATGACCAGCGGCCGCGTGCGGACCCGCGTCGACGCCGCGTCCGGCACCGGCTCGATCGACTGGATGGACACGCGGTCGATCATCACGCTCGTTCCACTGACGCGCAGGCCGACGCGCCCCGGCCGCGGGAACTCGTCCCCGCGACAAGAGCGGACGACCAGTTTGCCGTCAAGCTGGCCGGATATCCAGTCCCCCAACGCCTCGATGCGCAGGCGGTGGGTTTTCCCGGTCGCCAGGGCGGACTCGCCGTTGTTGATTTGCAGCACCCGCCAACCCTGGCCCGGCGCTGGCCGTCTCGTCGATATCTCAAAGCCGTTGGACCGTTTGGTATCCGGCCGGACAACAAACTGCACGCCGGGCGCCGATTCCCCGCCGTCTCGCACCACGATCCCCAACCAGCCGGCCGCCTGCTCGCCCGGCGCGAACGCCACCTCGACCTCGACGGCCACGTCCCGCCACGTCCCATCGCCCAGGATCAGCGTGGAATCCACCGTCGCTGCAGCCGAGCCCGTCAGCCGCCCGTCCCGGATGCTCCACTGCCCCCCCGCCGCCCGCCATTCCGCCGGCAGCCGGTCGTGCTGCTTCGGCTCGAACACCTCGGCCGGCCGAGTACTCGCTCCCCACGCCGCGCCCGCCGCGAGAACCATTGCGAGCATTGGCCGTGTAATTCTGCGCATCGTCTGTTCCTCGAAGCCTGCCGATGGTTCTACAATCATCGTTGCCGATCGGGAGTACGCCCGCTTGCGACAAGAGCTTAAGTCAGCCACAAAAAGCACAAAAAGGAATTGCTCTTTTCTTGTGCTTTTTGTGCCTTTTCGTGGCTATTGTTTTCGCATCTTCATTTGGCCGTTCCCGTCTGGCCGGTGAACGCATAGACCGTTCCGTCCCACGCCGCGACGACGATCGTATTGCCGGTGACCGCGATGGTCGAGGCGATGGGGACGCCCAGCCGGTACTGCCACAGCGGCTCGCCGGTGTTGAGGTCGAGAGCCCGCAGCCAGCCGTCGTTGGCCCCGAAATACACCACATCGCCCACGATCACGGGCGAGCTGGTGATCGTGGCCTCGCCGCGCTGGTAGGGAATCGATGACACCACGCCGCGGTCGACCGCGTGCCGCCACAACAACCGTCCCGTCTGCTTGTCGAACCCATGCATGGCCGCGGAGCCTTGAGGCTCGCCCGGCCAGTTGACCTGGCCGCCGCCGATGCAGACGACGTGCTCCCCCACCGCCGGAGTACCCGTCTCGTTGCCCAGGGGTGCGTCGGCCGCCGGCGCGGACGCTACCGCCGCCGAAGGTTCGCGGTGAGCGGTCCAGATCGTTTCGCCGCTACGGCCATCCAGGCACATCAGGGTTTTCTCGTTGCGGAACACGTACAAGCGGTCGCCTTGCTCGCCAGCCTCGACCACGGCGGGTACGACGGCTACCGTCGAGATAACCGTATCCGCCCGGCTCCACACGACGTCGCCACTGGCCGGGTCCAGGGCTCGCGCGAACGGCCCGCCCTGATAGACCAGCCTCGTGCCCAGGCTGGGGCCGGAGTAGATGCTCGGCCACCAATCGTTGCCGCCAGGCCGCTGCCAGATTGGCTTGCCATCCTCCAAGTTGTACGCACCGAAGCCATCGCAGCGGCCGGCGTAGACGACCCGCCCGTCGGTGATCGGGAAGCTGAGTTCCCACCGGGTGTCGCGGTCGCGGGCCAGCGACGCCACCCACTTGCGGCTCCCGTCAGGGTCGAAGCAATACAGGCTCGCGGCCTGCGAGACGGCCAGGACGTTGCTTCCCCAGGCCGCCAGGCTGTGCTGGACCGACGAATCGACCGGCGATCGCCACAGAATCCGTCCGCAGGCGAAGTCCAAGGCATGAACCGCGCAATCATCCAGCGACTCGCCGAACCCCGTACCCACATACACCCGGCCGTCGGCGATGACCGGACTGGCGAGCAGGATCGTCCCGCCGACGTTCGTGGCCCAGGCCATCGACAGCGGCGGTTTCGGCCCGGCCCGGACGTAACCACGGTGTCCGATGTCTCCGTGGAAGAACCGCCACGGCTCACCCATTTTGGGCGCGACGACGTTTCGGCCGGTCACATTGAACTTCGATTCGGCCGTCCACCGTGATCCGTCCGCCGCCAGCGCCTCGACAGTCAGTCGACCGGCACCTCGCACGGCCTCGCCGCCGGGGGCGATCTGCGCGTTGTCGGCCCACATCCACCGCCCGGCGGGCGCCAAATCGCCCTCGACCACCCTCTGTGGGCCCGTCCCCGCCCCATCGTCGATTTCGAGGCGGTAATGCACCTTGTCGACGCGAATGGCCGTGTCGTAGGCCAGCGCTTGCAGGTGAACCTGGTGACCGTCCACCTCCGCCCCGTCGGCCGGGTGGACGATCTCCAGACGCCGCTCCTGCTGTCCGACCCGCCATTCGCAGGTGAGTTTGTCACCATCGACGTGGATGATGCGGAACCCCCGCGGGCTGCGGTCGATGCCGCCGAAGCGCAGCGGCGCGCTGTTTACGTCGAGAATACCCTTGTACGAACGCTCACGCCGGCCGTGCCAATGGCCCGAGAAGACAGCCGCGGTGTTGAACCGGCTCCACCAGTCGAGTTCGATGTTCCTCGGCAGGTAGTGCTGGAAAACGATGATCCGCCGATTGCCCGCGTTGGTTCGAATGTCCTCCTCGATCCATTTCTCCTGGCGCTCGTAGGCCGGCGGATCCTTGCGTTCGTGGGCGATGATGTCCTTGGCGATGAAGTGGTATCGCCCCACGTCAAACGAATAGTAGCGGGGGCCGAGATACCGCTCGTAGTTCTCCGTCTGCCGCTGCGTGCCGCCGTAGTCGTGGTTGCCGACGACGTTGTAGTACGGGCGGCGGGCCGCCTGGGTGGCTCGCACGTAGCCTTCCAGCTCCTCGGGCCGCGTACCGCGGTTGACCAGGTCGCCCGTGGCCACCACGAACGTCGGCGAATCCGAGATGCGGTTGATCACGTTCAGATCGTCGATCATCGTCTCCACGGTATTCGCCGCATCGGTGACGTGCGTGTCACTCACCTGCACGAAGCTGAACCGCTCGGCCTCGCGGGCCGCGTCACGAACGAGGCCAATGTCGCCGGTCTGTGTTTGCCCGGCATGGCGGTCGAAGTCGGCGATGACGTAGAACCATTTAGAAGCCCGCCAGCCCGCGGGCGTGCAGACGAACACCGCCCCGCTGACCGCCTCGTCGAGTTTAAACTCGAACGCACCGTCGGTGCCGGTCCGGCGGATGGTCACTCCGTCGCTGACCGGCATGTCGGGTACAGGGCGTTCATTCGCGTCGCGGGCGCCGTCGCCGTTCCTGTCCTCGAACACAACGCCCTGTACGATCAGCCCCCGTGGCGGCAAAGCGGGCGCCGACGTGGGCGCAGACGCTGCCTGTTTCCTGGGGGCCCTCGCCGGTTTTGTGTCCTCCGCCCAACCCGGGGCGGCGAGTACCAGTACGAGCAGAGCCAGAGGATACTGTTGTCCCACGATCACCTCGCTTGGCCCACGGGCCTATTTAACATAGCGCTTCCAGACATCGGCCGCCTGCGATGGGTCGCGCACCAGCGCCAGCACGGCCAGGCCGGCCGTGGGCAGGTTGCCGAAGATCCAATCCAGGTCGGCCCGGGGCAGGTCACCCCAGATCAAGAGCGGCACGCGCTCCATGATCTTGCGATGCTGCGGATACAGGGCCTCGGCCGACGGCCCGCCCTTGTCCACGTGCAGCTCCAGCGCCGTGAAGCCCATCTTAAGGTAGAAGTCCGTCGGCACGAACCTCGTCGGGTGCTGGTGCATGATGCAGCCGTCGAACGACGCGACGATCCGCTCATCCCAAGGGCGGATGAACTCGTCGTATAGTTGGGGCGATAGCAGGGCGGCCGCATCCTCCTGATGCCAGATGGTTCCCGGCGGGGCCCACATGTTGTAGTAGAACGACCCCAGCCCGCCGTAAAACGGCGGAATGTGCCGCAGTTGCAGCTTTCCGAACGCGATCCAGAACTCCGTCAGCCTTTCGCAGACCCGTTTGACATCATCGGGCCGGTCGAGCATGGCCATGATAAAGTCGGTGCCGCCGTAGAGCGCCGACAGCAGGTCCGAGATGCCGCGCATGCGGGTGGTGCCGATCGGCCATCGGCCGGCGCTGCGGTGGGCCATGCGTTCGAGGAACTCGACCGCTTTGAGCATCCACGGCGATCGGGCGTCGAACTCGGGCACGTCGTCGGGGCCGCGGAAACTCGGCGGCAGCTCCGCGTGGATCGAGCCCGTCGAATGGTCGGCCTTGACCGGGCAGCCCAGGGCCACTTCCAGCCAGGGGATGCCCCAGAACGCGCTGCCGCTCCAGATGAAATCGCCGCCGCAGGACTCGTGCAGATCGAACAGCCGGTCACAGTCATCCAGGTACGGCTCGACCTCGAAATCCGCGGGGACCAGCGTCCTGTCGGTCGGCAGTGTCCGGCTGGCCTCGTAGCGGTGCAGGGGGTAGTCGCTGCCCACGAAGAAGCCCAGAAGCGGCCGATCGTTCCGCCGCTCATAGAACCGGCGGAACCGCTCGACGCGCTCGGCGATGGATCGGAACTGGTTCATGACCGCGCTGCGATCGGCGAGCCCATGCTACTCCTGGGGTTCCGGCAATCCTTCCGGACAAGCGCAAACCCTCCGCCCGTAGGGCGTGCGAAGGTTGGCCAGGGACTTTTAGTCCCTGGACAAGTGATGCCTCCCTACTCCCCTCTTCTCTTCTTTTCTCCGCCCTGCGGGCGGAGAAAAGAAGAGGCGAATCAGCCGTACGTCACATAGACGACGTTCGCGCCCTTGTCAGCCAGGTCGCCGACCGGGATGCGTCCGGGGTACTGGCGGCCGTCGAACGTTACCTGGCACCCGACAGCGGGTCCCTTGCGGAATCGCACGCGGACGTCGCGGCCCCGCCACACCTTGCGAACCTCGTATTCATTCCAGGCCGACGGCGGCTTGGGGGCGATGACCAGCGAGTCGAAATCGGCCACCACGCCGAGCATCCGCTCGATCACCCGGCGGTACCAGGCCACCGAGCCGGTGAAGTTGCTGAACAACTGGCTGCCGTAGTTCGGATGGTCCGGCCCCACCGTGAAGTTCGACTGCTGGTGCCGAGGCCCGGTGGCGATGTCCTGCACCAGGACCGACGGCAGGTTCCGCTTCAACTCGCGATAGCACTGATCGGCCTGGCCGGCCTCGACCAGGGCGTACAGGTGGAACGACTCGCCGTGCGTGTAGATGCTGCCGTTCTCGAACATGCCCGGCTTCTGGTCGGCGATGCGGCCCACGTCGGGGCGGCTGGCGTTGGTGTACGGCGGGGTCAGCAGCATGTGGCCGAACGGCGTGGCCAGTTGCTCCAACGATTTCCAGACCTGTTCCTCGCGGCCGGCGGCTCGGGCGACGCCGGTGAACAGTGCCCAGGTGTTGACGTTCAAGTGGATGCGGCCCTCGGGGCTGCTCCGCGAGCCGATGGGCTTGCCTTCACCGTTGATCGCGTAGATGTACCACTCGCCGTCCCAGGCGTGCTCGTTGATCCGCGCCGTCATGGTCGCGGCGACCTCCCGCATCTGGCGGCCGTCATCGGTGCGGCCCAGGTAGTCGGCCAACTCGGCCATCCGCTGGGCGGCATGAACGCAAGCGCAGCTCAGCCAGACGCTGACGCCCTGCTCGCCGCCGATGCCCGACAGGGCGTCGTTCCAGTCGCCGTAGCCGATCCGGCACAGGCCGTGGAACCCAGTGTTGTCGACCAGCGAACGCACCGCCCGCGTAGCGCGCTCGTAGACCGTGCCCATATTGGACTCATCCGGCTCCTGCCGTTGCATGTCGAAGTACGGCACCCGCTCATCGAGGATGGCCCGGTCGCCCGATTCCTTGACGTAGTGCACGAGGGTGTCGGCGATCCACGACGACGAATCCATGTACATCCGCAGGTCATGGCCGGCTCCGGGAAACAGGCAATACTGCCGCACCGCGCGGCCGTCCGCCGCCTGGAATCGCAGCGTCCGCAGCAGCACCCGCCGGGCGTACCGCGGTTCACAATCGCATACGCCGAGCAGATCCTGCAAGACGTCGCGGTAACCGACCTTGTCCAGCGCCCGGCAGAACCGCACCTGGCTGCGGGCCTGGTATTTCGACCAGACGTTGAAATACCGGTCCAGTTCGGGATCGGGCGTTCGCGCCATCAAGGCCCGGACCCGGCGTTCCCAGGTCCGTTGTACGTCCGCCGGGACGTGCACCACGCCGGCCAGGACTTCCGTCCGCACTTTGCGGATGTACTTGGCCCGCTCGGCGGCGTCATACGGGCAGGCCCCGTAGACACACTGCCAGACGGCCGATTCGTCGGGCTCGAGCCAGCCGCGGAACTGGGCGGCGGCAACCAGGCCCGCGTAAGGTTGCAGGCCCGGCGAGTGACGGCATTCGCCCGCCGCGACGACGGCTGGAATCGGGCTGCGTCCACCGATGCCGTCGAACACCTCGCCCATCATGTCGAAGCCTTCAAAGTCAGGCACGGCCGTGAAGAATGCCGTCCGCGGGTGGCGATTGGCCTGGTCGTGGTTCAGGAACACCAGGGCATCGTTCTCGCGCAGCCCCTCGCACACCACCCGCGGCACGAAGTAGTGCGACGGGAACGAGTCGACGTTCACCCGCACGCGGCAGAACCACGAGAACTCCCGCCGGCGGTCGCTGTGGTTGGTGACGCGGACCCGCCAGATCTCCAGCGGCAGATCGGGATGGACGCAAACCGCCAGCTCGCAGGCTAAACCCCCGCGGGCCGCCCGCACCATCTGGCGGTCGAGGCCCTGGACACATTCGACGTCCTCGTAGGCATCCTCCTCGAAGTGGGGGACCGGGAACATCGGCCAGGCCCTGCCGCTCTCGTGGATAAAGAAGCCCCGGGAGTCCTGCGGCTCGGGGGCGGTGGGCACGTAATTCGTGTCCAGGTGGCTGGTCATGCGGCCGGCGAGCACGCTGTCCAAACAGGAGAACCCGCCGCCGAACGGGTCCCAGAAGCTGCCCCACACGCCGGTGTCGCCATCGTGACACGTCGCCATCAGGTGCAGGCAGGGCCGCGGCGTGTGCCAGTCGTCCATGTTGACCGCGCTGTCGACGATGAAGCCGTCGGCGTCGGTGCGATCGACGAAATGTCCGTACCGGTCGAGCAGGGCCTGCCACTGGGCGTCATCGATGCGATGGTGCAGCGGCCGTTTCGCCTTGAGGTTCGCCCGGACAATCGCCAGTGGCTTTTCCATCGGGTGAACGATAGAACAACGATCCTGCCCTGTCCAGATCGCGGCCTTGCGGTATCGGAGGGCAAGCCCTACGCTGGCGTTGTTGACCTCGGGCGGCATCAGGAAGGAACGCTAATGGCACGCAAGTCCGACGAGTTGTCGAGCCGAATCCTCCGGCACGTCAGCGACAAGCAATACCGCCCGCAGAAGATCGGCCGGTTGGCCCGCAGCATGGGCATCGAGCACGGCGAGTATTCGGCGTTCCGGGCCGCCGTCAAGGAGCTGATGAAGGCCGGCCGGGTGGTCCTCGGGGGCGGCAATCAGGTGATGCTGCCCGACGCCGCCGGCGTGATCATCGGCCGGTTCCGCGGCCACGAACGCGGGTTCGGCTTCGTCGTTCCCGAATCGCTCACGGAACACGGCGACCTGTTCATCCCGCCCGGGGCCTCTCTCAACGCGATCACGGGCGACACCGTGGCCGCCCGCATCACCCGCCGCGGCAAGGCCGGCGACTTCAGCCGTGTCGAGGGCGAGATTGTCGAGGTCGTCGAGCGCGGGCAGAGCCGCTTCGTGGGCGAGTTGGTCCGCCACGGGCGGGACTGGATCGTTCTACCCGACGGCAACGCCCTGCACTCACCGATCGCGATCGGCGATCCGTCGGCCCGCGGAGCCCGCGAGGGCGATCAGGTGGTCGTCGAGCTGACGCAGTTCCCGTCGGCCGACGTGCAGGGTCGGGGCGTCATCGTCGAAGTCCTGGGCCGGCGCGGCGAGCCCGGTATCGACACCATCAGCATCATCCGCCACTACCATCTGCCCGAGGGCTTCTTAGAGCCGGTCCTCGAGGATGCCCGCCGGGCCGTCCGCGAGTACGATCCCCAGCAGGTGTTGCGGCGGCGCGAGGATCTCCGCGGCGAGACGATCATCACCATCGATCCCGACGACGCCCGCGACTTCGACGACGCGATCTCGATCCGGCGTGCCGGCGGCGGCTTCGAGTTGGGCGTGCACATCGCGGATGTGTCGCACTTCGTCCGCCCCGGCCGTCCGCTGGATGGTGAGGCCGCCCACCGCGGCAACAGCGTCTACCTGCCCCAGCGGGTCATCCCCATGCTGCCCGAGACGCTCAGCAACGGCCTGTGCAGCCTGCAAGAGGGCGAGCCGCGGCTGTGCAAGACCGCGTTCATCCAGTACGACAAGAACGGCCACCGGCGGCAGACCCGCTTTGCCAACACCGTGATCCAATCGACCCGCCGGCTCACGTACCGCGAGGCGACACGAATCCTCGATGGCGCTGCCGCCGGCTATCCCGAGCCGGTCGTCCAGCTTCTGCGAGACATGGACTCCCTCGCCCGGCTGATCCAGAAGCGCCGGTGCGGCCAGGGCATGATCGTCCTGGATTTGCCCGAGGTTGAGCTGGTGCTCAACGAAGACGGCGAGGTCACCGGCGTCGAGCCCACGGACACCGGATTCCCGCACACCATCATCGAGATGTTTATGGTCGAAGCGAACGAGGTGGTGGCGGAGTTGTTCACCGGCGTCGACGTGCCTCACCTGCGCCGGATTCACCCCGACCCGCCGCCGGACTCGAGGACCAAGCTGGCCCGGCTGCTCCGCGTGCTGGGCAAGAAGCTGCCCGAGACCGCCGAGCGGCGGGAGCTGATCCGCCTGCTCGAGTCGGTCAAAGGCCGGCCCGAGGCCTTCGCGGTGAACCTGGCCGTCCTGCGGTCGATGGCCCCGGCCGAGTATTCGCCCCGCCGCGTCGGCCATTTCGCTCTGGCCGGCAAGGCCTACTCGCATTTCACGTCGCCGATCCGCCGCTATCCCGACTTGCTGATCCACCGCCTGCTCGACGAGCATCTCGCCGGCCGGCTCAAGGTCCGCAAGCATCGCGCATCGCTGCCCTCCGAGGAGACGCTGGTCGAGGTCGGCAAGCACTGCAGCTACACCGAGCGCCGGGCCGAGGACGCCGAACGCGAGCTGCGGATGGTCAAGATCCTGCAATTCCTGAGCACGCGCCTGGGCGAGGTCGGCAGCGGCGTCGTGACCGGCGTGACCAACGTGGGCCTCTTCGTTCAACTCCGCCGGTACCTCGTCGACGGCCTGGTGCGGTTCGACGATCTGGCCGACGACTGGTGGGACCTCGATCCGCGGGGCGGCTGCATGATCGGGCAGCGAAGCGGTCGCAGGATCAAGATCGGCGATCCACTCCAGGTGCAGATCGCCGCCGTCGACATCGCCACGCGGAAGCTGGACCTGGCCCTGGCCGGAGATGCGCCGGAGGCGGCGGGCGAGTCCTCCCAGCGCCCACGCGCGCGTCAGCACGAGTCGAAACCGGCTGCCGCGACACCGACGCCGCGGCGCCACGATCGGCACCGACGTGCATCGCCAAGAGGCCGGCAGAGATCCCAGCGCCGTGGCGGTGGCCGGCGCTGATTGATCCAGGGGCACGCCTCGCGGCGATTGTGTGGCCCAGCCGCCCTCGGCTTTCAGTCACCGGAGATTCGAGTGCACAGTCGAGGGCGACTGTGCCACAGAGTGCAGCCACGTATGGGTCCGGTGTGATGCAAGTCCTGATTTGACAACGGCTGGCGCGAACACTACCCTTCGCATGGCGTGCCGGATTCGCCGGCGGCGAGGCTGGCGGAGAGGTTTGGTTGGGCGACTGGGTACGCCGGGGATGCGGTTACCCCGCCGACCGCCGCAACAGGGCCGATTGATCCAAAGTGCTGCGAACGCCACTATACCAGTTCCACGTTCAGCACGGCGGGCGGATGGTCGAGTTCGCTGGCTGGGAGTTGCCACTGCTGTACACCGGCATCGTCGAGGAACACCTGCACACGCGGCGGGCGGCCTCGGTCTTCGACATCTCGCACATGGGCCGCATCGAGCTGCGCGGCGACGGCGCCGAGGCCCTCTTGCAGAGGGTCTGCACGCGGCAACTGGGCGACGCGGCCGTCGGCCAGTCGCGCTACAGCCACGTGTGCAACGAGCGCGGCGGCATCCTGGACGACGTGATCGTCTCGCGCTACGCCGATCGCTGGCTGGTGGTCTGCAACGGCGCCAACCGGGCCAGGATTCTGGCCTGGCTGCGGCAGCAAGGGCCTGCGGTCAAAATCGACGACAAGACCGAGTCGACGATGATGGTCGCGATCCAGGGCCCGACGGCGATCGCGAAGCTCGCCAGCAAGCTGCCGATGCCGATCGCCGATCTGAAGCGCTACCGGTTCACCTCCGGCACGCACATGTTCGTGCCATACACCATCTTCCGCAGCGGCTACACCGGCGAGGACGGCATCGAGATCGTCCTGCCCGCGATGGTCGGGTCGATGGCCGCCGGCTGGGTCGCCGACGACGAAGGCTCCGACGGCGCCAAGCCCGCGGGCCTGGGTGCCCGGGACACGCTGCGGCTGGAGGCGGCCATGCCGCTGTACGGCCACGAGCTGACCGAGGAGACGGACTCGATCTCGGCCGGGCTGGCCTGGTGCGTCGATCTCAACAAGGACTTCATCGGCGCCGACGCCCTGCGAGAGGTCGCTCGGCGGGGCCCCACCCGCAAACTGGTCGGCCTCGAACTGCAGGGCAAGCGCATCGCCCGACAGCACGCCGCCGTTCTGCGCGGCGGTGAGCGCATCGGCGAGGTGACCAGCGGCACGTTCGGGCCGACCGTCCGGAAAAGCATCGCGATGGCCTACGTGCGGGCCGAGTATGCCGATGAGGGCCGCACGCTGGCCGTAGACATCAGCGGCAAGCCGGTGGACGCGGTGGTCGTCAAGCTGCCGTTCTACAGCCTCAAGAAGAAACCATAGGAGCCGTGCCCGTGAGCGCCACGCCGAAGGACCGAAAGTACAGCAAGACGCATGAGTGGTTCCGCGTCGAGGGCGATGTCGTCACCGTCGGCATCACCAGGTTCGCCGCCGACGAGCTGACGGACATCACGTTCGTCGATCTGCCGCCGGTGGGCACCAGGCTCACCGCCGGCAAGCCCTTCGGCGAGATCGAGTCCGTCAAGGCAACCAGCGACCTGGTCTCGTCGGTCGCCGGCGAGGTCATCGAGGTCAACCGCCGACAGGCCGAAGAGCCGGAACTGGTCAACCATGATTCGTTCGGCGAGGGCTGGATGATCAAGGTGCGGTCGAGCGACCTGGCCGGGCTGGAGACGTTGATGGACGCCGACGCCTACGACCGCATGTTGGCCCAAGGGTAGTCGCGCGGATAGACCCCAACGAGCCGCGGGGAGACCACCAGCCGGATGGCTGTCCCCGCGAGGACGAGCCGCGGGGTTCATTCCCGCGCACCGACGAGCCGCGGGGTTTATCCCCGCGCACCTGGATGGTACCAGGATGAACTACACTCAATTGACAGAGTCGGACGTTCGCCACATGCTCGACACGACCGGCGCCGAGCGGGTGGAGGATCTGTTCCGCGACATCCCGCCGGAGTCGCGATTGCAGCGTTCGTTGGACCTGCCGGCGGCCCTGACCGAGTTGGAGCTGCTCGACGAACTGGACCGGCTCGCCCGGGCCAACCACGACTGCAACGAGCTGACGTGTTTCCTCGGCGGCGGGATGTACGACCACTTCATCCCGACCGTCGTCGATGCCCTGGCCTCGCAGAGCGAGTTCGTCACCGCCTACACCCCCTACCAGGCCGAGGCCAGCCAAGGGTCGCTCCAGGCGTTCTACGAGTACCAGACGCTGATCTGCCAGTTGACGGGCATGGACGTCTCGAACGCCTCGCTGTATGAGGGCTCGACGGCGACCGCGGAGGCCGTGCTGATGGCCCGGTCGCACACCGGACGACGGCGGGTGGTGGTCTCGGTGGCCGTCCATCCCGACACGCGGGCGGTCCTGGCTACGTACCTCCGCGAGCTGCCGATGGAACTGACCATCGTCCAGACCGCGGGTGGACGGACGGACGTCGACGACCTGCGGCGGGCGGTCAACGACGAAACGGCGGCGGTGGTGGTGGCCAACCCGAACTTCTTCGGCTGCGTCGAGCCGCTCGGGAAAGTGGCGGCCCTGGCGCATGAACGCGGGGCGGTGGTCATCGCGGCGGTCGACCCGATCAGTTGCGGTCTGCTCAAGACGCCGGGAGAACTGGGGGCCGACATCGTCGTCGGCGACGGCCAGCCGCTGGGCATCCCGATGAGCTACGGCGGGCCGACCTGCGGCTTCATGGCGTGCAAGGCGGAGTTCATGCGCAAGATGCCCGGCCGGCTCGTCGGGGCGACGACCGACCGTAGCGGGCGGCGAGCCTATTGCCTCACCCTGCAAACCCGCGAGCAGCACATCCGCCGCGAGCGGGCCACGAGCAACATCTGCACCAACCAGGGGCTGCTCGCCTTGCGGGTAGCGATCTACCTGAGCG
>JACQVT010000639.1 GCA_016209665.1 Planctomycetota bacterium
AGGCCGATTTCGTCCTGTCGCTGGCCGGCCTGCTGGCCGAGTGCCCCCCCACCGAGGCCCGGCGGATCGGCCGCGAGCTGCGCTGCAGTAATGACGAGGCAGCCGCCCTCGGGTGGCTGGTCGAGCACGTGGATTCGGTCGAGCACGCCGAAGTCCTGTGCCTGCCGGAGTTCAAGCGGCTGATCGCTCACCCGCGGTTCGACGACCTGCTCGGCCTGCACCGGGCAGTCTGCATCGCCCGCGGTCTGTGCTGCGAGGCCAACGATGCTGCCCGCCGCCGCCGAGATTCCATCCCGGCCGACCAGATCGCCCCCCCACCGCTGGTGACCGGCGACGACCTGATCGCACTGGGCCTGGAGCCCGGCCCGCTGTTCGGCAAGGTGCTCGATGCGCTGTACGATGAACAGCTCGATAATCGGCTGACTGATCGGGAGCAGGCCCTAGAAAGAATGCGGCAGATTGTAATGGCGCCCCGCCGAGGCTCGACGGGAGAATAGACCACGTGGAACCGTCTGAGCCGTTCACCAACTCAGGCTCCGATGGAAGCGGTCAGACCCCGCTCTGCCCAGGGTGCCTGGCCGAGTTGAGCCCGGGTGTTGACTTCTGCGGCACCTGTGGGATGCCGGTGAGTCCAGGGTCGGTGATCGAACCGCTCAAGCAGGTTCAGGCCACGGGATGGGCCTACCGCAGAGTGCTCCACGGGCGCCCATCACGGATCGTCCTGATCGGCATGTGGCTGATCATGGGTCCCATGGTCATCCTTCCTGCATTGGGCGTCTTCTACCAGGCTGACTGGAGTTGGGATTGGAGTCCCGCAAGGTTGGAGGATCTGTTGGCAGAAGTCCTGTATAGTGGATTCGCCGTCCTGTATGCCATCATTCTGTACAAGGTCACGGCGAACTACTTCCGCTACCACTCACGGCAACGACCTCACTGACAAGTACTCACCGCTCGTCAGGGCCCCTCGGCGTCGACACTCCCCTCGTGAGCCTGCCACGAATGGAGACGGTCAGGGGTCCGACGCAGGGCTCTGCCGGGGAGGACGGACAAGCCTATCTCGACGACTGACAATCCTTGAGGCGTGAGCGGTCTGTTCCTGACGGAACCGCTCCGCCATTCGGCGGATGTCGCCGCCGCACTCCTCTGCGACGGCGGCACCGTACCGGCGAAGCTCCTCAACTACCGGGTCTCGTCTCATCGCACGCTCCCTTCTCGGCTGCTATTCCAGCATCAATTCCTCCGGCGTACAAATCACCGGCGTGGACAAGTGCAGACGCCGGTTGAGAATCTCGATATGAGTTCTCTTGCTGGCGTTGGCCAGATGCGCGAAATTCCAGGTGACGAGGTATTCCATTTCATGCACCGATGCCAGGGCCAGATGAAACGCGTCCCGGAGATCATGACTGGGCATCGCCAGATTCTTGGCGTGGAACAACGCCGCCTCCTCCACCTCCTCGTCGACATCAAGCAACGCAAAGTCATCCACCAGCCTCAAACGTTCCGCTGCTCTCTTCGGATCCCCTTCCTTCAGCTCGTCCAGGACAACTTGTGAGATAAAAGCGCTGAATCGAGGTAGATCCTCCTCCCACCACTGCCGAGTCAACATGTGCCGAGCACGGATGATTGGGTCATCGCCCTGGGGTAGCCGGTAGCTGGGAACCGAAGAATCCAGGTAAACTGTCGGTTTCATGATCACACTCGCTACCATCTGGCCTCTGTTCGGTCTCGCGGCGTTTCAACGTCCATTGTACCGTATCTCAGCGATGCGTGACAGGGTACCTGCGTGGTGCCAACAGCCTTCACGTTCCTCTGGTGCGTCGGCGTTTCGGGGGTTTCCGTGCACCGTCTGGGCTGGTCGGTTATATTCGGGGGTTGGCTTCTTGAGGCAAAGGAGCGGCCATGGGCAGCAGGGTCACACGGCGGCGTTTTTCGGCGGGGATGGCGGGGGGAGCCGTGGCAGTGGCGGGCCGGTCGGCGTTCGGGGCATTGGGCGCCAACGAGCGGGTCCGGCTGGGGATCATCGGGGTGGGCAACCGGGGCGACCAGTTGATCGACGCCTTCAAGCCGCACGCCGACGCCGAGGTCGTGGCCATCTGCGACGTGTACGCCCCCTACCGCGAGTTCGCGGCCAAGAAGGTCGGGGGACAGCCGTTCCTGACCGGCGACTTCCGCGAGCTGGTGGGCCGCAAGGACCTCGACGCGGTCATCATCGCCACACCGGACCACTGGCACGCCCTGCCGTTCGTCCACGCCTGCGCGGCCGGCAAGCACGTCTACGTCGAGAAGCCCCTGTCGCTGGTGGTCAGCGAGGGCCGGGCGATGATCGAGGCGGCCAAGAAACACGACCGCGTGGTGCAGGTCGGCATCCACCGCCGGTCGGTGCCCTCGTGCCGCAAGGCGGTGGAGGCGATCCGGGGCGGCGCGATCGGCAAGATGACCGCCTGCCGGAGCTTTCACATCAGCAACGAGTGGCCGCTGGGCATCGGCAATCCGCCGGACAGCGCCCCCCCGCCGGGGCTGGACTGGGACATGTGGCTGGGGCCCGCGCCCAAGGTGCCCTATAACGAGAATCGCTGCTTCTACAAGTTCCGCTGGTTCCGCGAGTACTCCGGGGGCCAGATGACGAACTTTGGCACGCACTGGCTGGACCTGATCCAGTGGGCGATCGGGCAGGACGCCCCGCGGGGCGTGTTCGCGGTGGGTACGCGGGGGAACATCCCCGACAACCGCGGTGTGCCGGACACGATGGAGGCGGTGTGGGACTATCCTGACGGGACGATCGTCTCGTTCTCGCAGTACAACGCCAACGCCTCACCCGGAGCGGCGAACAAGAGCTACGTGGAGTTTCGCGGCACGGAGGGTACGATGTTGCTGCAAGGGGATGGGATGGTCATCGTGCCCGAGGTGGTGCGGGGCGAGCCGCTGCCGGCCCTCGACCCGACGAACCGCAAGGGCAACCAGCGGCAGGCGGCCGCTACTCGCCCGGCCGGCGGCAAGCCCATCAAGTTCCGCGGCAGCAGCAGCGACACCGTCCACCATGCCCGCAACTTCCTGGACTGCATCAAGACCAAGGGCGTGTGCAACTGCCCGATCGAGGCCGGCCATCGCTCGACGGCGGCCACGCTGATCGCCAACATCGCGGGCGACCGCAAGAAATACCTGGCCTGGGACGCAGAAAACGAGCGGTTCACCAACGACGAGGAGGCCAACAAGGCGTTGGCGTATGAGTATCGCGCCCCCTGGCAACTGGCGTAGAGCCCAGCCCAGAACCCTGAAACCCGACCGGCTGGAAGCCGGTCCCACACGGGCTTGGGGATAGGCTCGTAGAGACAGCCGGACCAGCGGACCGGCGAGACTTCCATGGACCACGACATTGACCGCATTCTGATCTCGCGTCACCGGATTGCCGAGCGGGTGATGGAGCTGGCGGCGGAGATCGCCCGGACGTATGCCGGCGACGTCGAGGCCGGCCTGACGCTGGTGACCATCCTCTCGGGGTCGCTGATCTTTCTGTCGGACCTGATCCGGTGCCTGCCGCTGCGGATGAAGATCGGCCTGATTACCGTCTCCAGCTACAAAGGGACTAAGCCCACGCCAGCGGCGATCCTCCAGCAACTGAACACCGACGTGACGGGCCGGCACGTGCTGCTGGTCGACGACATCCTCGACACCGGCGGGACACTGCGACTGGTCCGGGAGCAACTGGTGTCGGCCGGCCCCAAGAGCATCCGCACCTGCGTGCTGCTCCGTAAACCGAGTAAGGCTCCGCCGGACGTACCCGCCGACTTTGTCGGGTTTGACATCGAAGACGTGTTCGTCGTGGGCTACGGATTGGATTTCAACGATCATTACCGCAACCTTCCGGATATTGCCGTCCTGCGGCCGGAGGTGTACGCTTCCTGACGTTGCACCTGACGCGTTTTGGGCGGCGGGCATCCTGCCCGCCTCAAGGCGGAAGGCGGGCAGGGATGCCCGCCAGGGCAGAGTGGCCAAAGCCCAAAGGCGGGCAGGGATGCCCGCCCCCCAAGAGGGCTCGCAGCCTGCATGACCGGACTTGATCGGACAAACCGAGCAGCGGTGGCGGGCTGCACGCGGGCGGCGAGTGTTGATCCGCCCTTTACGGACGTGCACGGTGCCGGTGCGGGCGGGGTCTCGCGGTCGGACCTACTGCCGGCCCAACTGCTCGATGGGGACGAGATTGTCATCTTCGCGGTCAAGCCGTCGCTGTGGTTCGTGCTGTTCACGTCCGCCCGATGGCTGATCGCGATGGGCTTGGTCATCGTGGTGGTAGGCTGGCTTGGGGGGGTCCTGGGCGTGGACAAGGCGCTGGCGGTCAAGGCGGCGCTGGCCGTGGCGGGGGCTCGCCTGGGGTTCGCCCTGTTGCAGTGGGTATCACGGCTGTACGTGCTGACCAACCGGCGGATCATGCGGCTGAGGGGCATCTTCAACGTGGACCTGTTCGAGTGCCAGCTTGCCAAAATCCAGAACACGTACCTGACGCTGGCCTGGTACGAGCGGGTGACCGGCCTGGGGTCGATTTCGTTCGCCACTGCGGGTACGGGCGGGATCGAGGCCACCTGGGCCAACGTCAACAACCCGCTGGAGTTGCACGAGCGGGTCCGTTCGGCTATTCAGCGGGCGCAGAGACCCGGCAACAGTGTGTAGCCAGATCGTTTCCGATGATTCCTTCCTGTCGCCGTTGTCAAAGGGAGCTTCCGAATGGTCATCGTCGAATCCTACGCCATCGCCGTCGTGCTGTGCGTGGTTACCATGTTGTGCTGGGGGTCGTGGGCGAACACCCAGAAGCTGGCCACCAAGGAATGGCGGTTCCAGCTTTTCTACTGGGACTACTGCATCGGCGTGCTGCTGCTGACCGTGCTGTTCGCGTTCACGCTCGGCAGCAGCGGGACGGTCGGTCGCGGCTTCCTGGACGACCTGCACCAAGCGTCGCCCAAGTTCCTCGGCTGGGCCTTGCTCGGCGGCGTCGTCTTCAACATCGCCAACATCCTGCTGGTCGCGGCCATCGACATTGCAGGTCTGGCGGTGGCATTTCCGGTCGGCATCGGTCTGGCCCTGATTCTTGGCGTGGTGACGAATTACCTGCTGCGGCCCTCCGGCAATCCAGTCGTGCTGTTCCTGGGCGTGGCCGCAGTGACGGTGGCCATCGTCATTGATGCGGTTGCCTATCGCCGGCTGGTCGCCGGCGGCGGTGGACGGAAGACCACGCTCCAAGGGATCGTCCTGTCGGTGCTGTGCGGTTTGTTGATGAGCCAGTTCTATCAGTTTGTGGCGCGGTCCTTCCCCGAGGATCTGGTGAACGTCAACGACCCGGCTCTCGCGGGCATGTTGACGCCCTATACGGCGCTGGTGTTCTTCTCCCTGGGACTGTTCCTGTCCAGCTTCGTGTTCAATACCATCGTCATGCTCAAGCCGTTCCGCGGGGAACCGGTGCCGCTGGGCGACTACTTCAAGAGGGGCACCCCACGGCTGCACATCGTGGGCATCCTCGGTGGCATGATCTGGGGGGTGGGGATGTCGCTGAACATCGTCGCCTCGGGCAAGGCCGGTCCGGCGATCTCCTACGGCCTTGGCCAGGGGGCGACGATGGTCGCCGCCCTGTGGGGGGTGTTCGTCTGGCGGGAGTTCAAGACGGCCCCGAAGGGAACGAACAACCTGCTGGCGCTGATGTTCCTGTTTTTTGTCGTCGGACTGGGTCTGATCATCTACGCGCGGATCCCGTAGCGGACGGTTTCTCCATGATTCGGCGGAACCCCTCGCTTGCGCTCGGGGCTCTGTAGGAAGGGCAATTCAATGGCTCATCGCATCGTCGTCGTCGGTAGTTCGAACACGGATATGATCATTCAGGCGGCTCGGATTCCGCGGCCGGGGGAGACCATCCTTGGCGGGCAGTTCTCGATGGCCGCCGGCGGCAAGGGAGCGAACCAGGCTGTCGCGGCGGCCCGGGCCGGCGGGCAGGTGACGTTCGTCGCCCGCGTGGGCAACGACGTCTTCGGCGAGCAGGCGATCAAGGGCTTCGTCGCCGACGGCATCGACGTCAAGCACGTCATCAAGGACCCGGACGCCCCCTCGGGCGTAGCGCTGATCTTCGTGGCGGCAGATGGCGAGAACAGCATCGGCGTGGCCTCCGGAGCCAACGGCCGACTGTCGCCCGCCGACGTGCAGGCCGCCGCCGACGCGATCGGCTCGGCCGACGTGCTGGTGATGCAACTCGAGACGCCAATGGAGACGGTCAAGGCAGCCGCCCGGATGGCTGCCTCGCGCAAAGTCCGGGTGATCCTCAACCCGGCCCCGGCTCAGCCTCTGAGCGACGATCTGCTCAAGTGCGCGTCGGTGCTGACGCCCAATGAGACCGAAGCTGAACTCCTTACCGGCGTCAAGGTTGACAGCGAAGCCAAGGCTGCCGAGGCGGCCAAGGCCCTGCGGGCCCGCGGCGTGGGCATGGTGATCGTCACGCTGGGCGCCAAGGGCGTCTATGTGTCGGCCGACGAGTTCACCGGCCCCGTTCCAGGCTTCGTGGTCAAGGCCGTCGATTCCACGGCCGCCGGCGACGTGTTCAACGGCGCCCTGGCGGTGTCCCTGGCCGAGGGCCGTCCTCTCGCCGACGCCGTCCGCTTCGCCAACGCCGCCGCCGCCATCTCCGTCACCCGACTCGGTGCCCAACCCTCCGCGCCCAAACGGGCTGAGATCGAGCAGATGCTGAAACGGTGATTCTCCGCGAGTCCTGGGCGTGCTTGGGGGGCGGGCATCCCTGCCCGCCGCTTGCCTTCGCCCGCGGAGAAGAAGGCGGGCAAGGATGCCCGCCCCCCCAAAGAGCGCCTATCCTCCGGCACTGATCCCCCTGCCGTTTCCGGCCGTCAGTTCATTCGCGTTGCCGCCAAAACTGCCGATCATAGGTACAATGACTTGCGAGTCCGGGGCCCGCCGGATTGGCCCCGAGACTGTCATTGAGGACCGAGAATGAACGGTGATCTGCGGAACAAGGCTCTGGCGGCGTTGACGGACGTGACCGATGCGGGTCGGCCGTTGATCTACGTCCAGACGCCGGAGGAGGACCGGGTGGCCGCCCTGCTGCGGCAGGCGGCAGTGAGGGCGGGCAAGGATAGGCCCGGGCTGTTCGTCTGGAGCGTCACCGAGGGACTGCTGGAGAACGACAAGGCCGCCAAGAGCCAACCCGAGGGCCCGCGAGGCATCCTCGACTTCGTGATCGGCCACGGCAAGCCCGCCATCTTTCTGCTCAAGGACTATCACGACTTCCTGCGCGACTCGGCCGAGCTGCGCCGGCGGTTGCGGGACGTGTACTACGACTGTCTCAACACCGGCAAGTTCGTCTTCATCTCCTCGCCGACCAAGTTCATCCCCCAGGAGATCGAGCGCGAGATCGCCTACGTCAAGCTGCCCATGCCCGATCTGAGCGAGCTGGAGTCGCTCGTCACGGACGAAGCCAAGGTGCTGACCGGCGGCTCGCTACCGCAGGAGACCGTGTACCTGCTCGCCCGGGCCCTGCAGGGCCTGAGCTTCAACGAGGCCCGGCACGCCCTGCGCTACGGCGTCGCCAAGACGGGCCGGCTCGACGCCGAGACCGTCCCGCTCGTCCAGGAGGAAAAGCGGCTACTCGTCCGCAAGGCCGGCCTGATGGAGTACGTGCCCGACACCGTGGGCATCGACCAGCTCGGCGGCCTCGACGTCATGAAGCAATGGCTGCGGCAGCGGCGCGACCTGTTCTACTCGCGGGAGAGTATCGCCAGCGAGATCGTTCCCAAGGGCGTGCTGATGATGGGCGTGTCGGGTTGCGGCAAGAGTCTGTCCGCCCGGGTGATCGCCAACGTGTTCGGCCTGCCTTTGTACCGCGTGGACATGTCGCAGGTGTTCGCCCGCGGCCTGGGCGACGCCG
>JACQVT010000654.1 GCA_016209665.1 Planctomycetota bacterium
CGCACGCTGACGCGGGCGGTGAATGGGACCGACACGCTCACCTCCGCAGGACCGGGTGAGGCCGCACGATCGGAGCCTGGCGGCAACATTCGCACTCCGACGCTTCACCGCGTGACACGTTCCACCCCGCCCCGGCTCAACAGCCGCCGTTCCAACACTCCAGGATATCCTTGCCTGATTTCGGAGCCACGTGGCCTATGTTGTTCAGGGTGGCATAGTCGGGCGACGTTGGGCCCCAGTTGGGAATGAACGCGGACGGGAAGGGCGGCAGGCCGTACTGGGGCGTGGTCCCGCTCCGGTGGTAAAAGTTGACGTGGGTGTCCAGGAAGCCGAAGTTGTTGCCCGTGCGGTGGCGGAGTTCGAACAAACACTGGTTGATCCCGTAGTCGGCCTTGCAGTCCGCCAGGACCCAGCCCTGTGCTCCGTCGTTCTGATCGTCCCCGGCGTCAAAGAAGTTCACGATCCGGTCGGGGCTCTTGATGCTGGAGTACTTCCGGCTCCCGCCGGCGACGTCGCCCACGATTTTGAACCGACCCTTGCCGTCGGGCTCGACCTTCCAGACGGCGAAGAACAGGTTCTGATTCACTCCGTAGCTCAGGCCGAGTTCCACGCTCTGCAGGCCGTCGGGCGTTCTCATCGGCCGCTGAGTGGTGGTGTGCTGCTTGCGGTCTTCGGGGCACGAGTAGGTGGGCACGTGCAATGACCACGAATTGATCGAGTCGATGACCTCGCCTTTTTTGGCGGTGATCTTCTGGACGAAGGGATACAGGAACTCGAAAGCGTCGGCGGCGATCAGGGTCCGGCCTTTGGAATCCAGGCGGATGGTTCCGTCCGACGGATTGATTTCGTACCCTCCGGGCGTTTCATCCTTGCTCGCCTGTGCGTAGTAATACATGGCCTGGCCGATCGTGCGCAGGTTGGTCGCGCAGGTGACTACTCGGGCCTTCTGCCGGGCGGTGCTGAGCGACGGCAGCAGGATCGCGACGAGCAGCGCGATGATCGCGACCACGACCAGCACCT
Source organism: Planctomycetota bacterium (assembly GCA_016209665.1). Lineage (GTDB taxonomy): Bacteria > Planctomycetota > Phycisphaerae > UBA1845 > PWPN01 > JACQVT01. The sequence continues at coordinate 1,021 of JACQVT010000654.1, forward strand.
CGATGAGGGTGAACGCCAACCTTCTGGTGTTCGACGCGCGACGTTGGAGACTCATAGCCTGTCATCCTCCCACCACCGCGGCTCGCCGCTCACTACGTCCGCGGGTGGATATGAAAGTGTTCCCGCAAGTGGACCCGCAGCGTGGACCGGGCCTTGACCGCGTCCCCTTGCAGCATATGTTCGACGATCTGCCGATGCTCCTGGACGGTCTGGTTCACCCGCGTCTGCCACTCCCGGCCCCCGACGGCGTCGGGGGGAATAATCGGCAGCGGCGCCCGCAGGTACATGACAGCCAGCCGCCGGTTCTTCGCCACCTTGATGAGGCATTCGTGGAAAGACCGGACGGCCTGGGCGATCGCGGTGTAGTCGCCGCCGTCGGCCAGCCCCGCCAACTGCTCGCAGGTCTCCCGCAGCGGGGCAAGGTGCTTGGGCGTGTTCAGCTTCTGCCGGCAGATGCGGTCGATGGCCCCACCCTCGAGAATGATCCGCACCTCGCAAATCTCGCTCACGTCCTTAGCGGTCAACTGGGGCACGAAGTAGCCCGGCAGCGAGCGCTTCTCGATCAGGCCCTCCGCCTCCAGTCGGGCGAACGCCTCCCGCAGCGCGGCCCGGTTGACTTCCAGGCGGTTGGCCCAGGTTTCCTCGTTGAGCCGCTTGCCCTCCGGCGCCTGGTGCAGGATGAGTAGCTGGCGCAGCCGGCTGTAGGCCTGCTCCCGCTGCGGGCCCTGATGCTCGTCGGACGATTGCGATCTCACGCGGCTGATCATGATGGTCCAGTTCCCATCCTATCGTTAGTCTACAAAACCAGCCACAACTTGTCAACAGGGTTCGCCTCGCGACGGGCGGCCGTTTCCGGGGGGCAGGCATCCTGCCCGCCTTCTTCCAAACCCGCACGTCTGGATCGGACGGACCACTAATCCGCGAACTGAAACGCGTACAGGTCGGCATCCCGAAGGACAAACCGCAGGCGCACGGGCTTGTTGGCGAGATCCTTCACGTCCGACCGGCCGTGCCACGACACCAGGCGGTTGACGTCGTTGGTCGTGTGGATCATATCGCACTCGTCCACACCGAAGCCTGGCACTGATCGGCCCTCGCCGTCCAGCAGTCCGACCCGCACGATCCCGGCCGCCGAGGTGTCCACGTTGATCAGCAGCCGCCCACCGGTGAACACGAGGGGCGGTGTGGTGAACTCGCCGCCGGCGTAGGCCCCGTGGACCGACACGAACCCGTCCCGCCGCAGCACCAACCGGCTCAGGACCGCGATGTTCTGGCTGGCTCCCAGGCCGGCCTCGGTGAGCAGGCGCTTGTTCCGCTCGTCGCGGTCCCAGCCGTGGAGCCAATCGCTGCCGCGGTAGTACAGGTACATGTAACGCCCGGTCACGTCGGGCACGATGCCCCAGATCGTCCGCGTCGACGCCCAGTCGAACTCGCCCTTCATGCCCAGCGGCACGAACGGCTCGCGGTCAAAGCGCTCCCACTTGATCCCGTCCCGGCTGGCCGCGAAGCGCGTGTCCAGCGGCCCCGCGTTGGTGGGGATCTCGTTCTTGAACTCGGGCAGGACCCCCCCGCCGATGTAGTGGTAGTACGCGGTCGGGAACATGAAGTAGGCATCGTCCGCCCACGGATAGCGGATGGCCGCGCTCATGTAGTAGTCCACCACCTGCGTCTGGCCGTGGAACAGGTCCTCGCGGTCCGGTCCCAGCACCACGGGCAGGTCCTGTACGACCGAAAAGCCGTCGAGCGTGGCCGATTCGCCGCGGGCGATGGACCGGCCTTGCGAGCCCGGATCGCTCACGTTCCGCCGCAGGTAGGCCACGTACTTGCCCAGCCGCTCGTCGTAGAACACGACGTTCTGCGAATCGAGGTGGTGGCCCTTGGCCTGGGAACGGGCGGTGATGGCCGACTTGTGGGTCAACCGCCAGTGGATGCCGTCCCCCGACGAGAAGATGTGGATGCCTTCGCCCAGGTCGGCCGCCCGGATGGGCATGCGATACTTCTGGTCGGCCGGGGCGGTCGGATCGCGGAACACCATTCCGCCGTCCTGCCCGAGCTTGAGGCCCGCCGCCCCGAAGCCCATCACGATGTTGTTCTGCTTGCTGCCGTCAAATTCCGCGACGCCGAGATCCGGCCGCTCCCAGTGGATGCCGTCCTTTGACGTCGCGTAGCAGATGCAGCCCCGGCCCTCGCCGGTGTGCCACTGCACAGTGGTCATCGTGTGATACCACATATGGTAGCCGGCATCGTCGTGCGACACGCTGCTGTACGGCCCGATGCCGCCCTGTTCCCACGGCCGCTCGGGCTTGATGGTCATCTCGCCGGTTTTGATGGGCTTGTGCACCCGCAACTCGACGCCGCGGGCCTCCGGCAGGAACCGTTGGTCGATGAACAGTTGTCGGCGGTTGGCCACCGTGATCGGGCCCGCCGACACCCCCACCGCCGCCGGCGCCGCGAGCGCCGCCGATCCCGGCAGCCCGAGGAACAATCCCGTGACCACCGCCAGACCGGCAACTCCGTACCCATACACCCTTTGACGTCGATTAATCTCGGTGCTCATGACGCCGTCTTGTACCCGAAGACGCCCACCCGGAAAAGCCCGCTCTCCCCGTTTCGACTGAAGCCCATCGCAGGCTTGCCGTGGGATCCGATGCCGTCGGGTCCGTGCTCGCGTCAGCTCGGTTCGCACCGGTCTTGCCAATTTTTCAAAACTTCTGAAAGAACTCGTAATGATCGACATCGCGTATTAGAATGGGTCGATGAGGCGACCGGACGGGGCGGCGCGGTTCTCATCCGGTGGTAGTCCTCCCGTTGACGGGCAATGAGGAGTCTATGTTAGCGACCGGGCTTTCGTGTGGGCTGATCGCGGACCCGTTGAGCAAGGTCCGCCAGATTATCGACGATGAGTTGTTCTCCGATCTGGCCGTCGCCAACGACCTGTGCGGGCATCTTCGCGGCTACCGCGGCAAGATGCTGCGGCCGACGCTGCTGCTGCTGTGCGGGCAGGCGTGCGGAGGGATCACCGAGGAGCACCTGACGCTCGCGGCGGTGCTCGAGATCGTGCATGTCGCCACCCTGGTACACGACGACGTGCTCGACGAGGCGGATCTGCGCCGGCGACAACCTACGATCAACCGACTCCACGGCAACGAGGCGGCCGTTCTCCTCGGCGATTACCTCATCAGCCACGCTTTCCACCTGTGCAGTAGCGTCGACGCGGCCGCCTGCCGCCACATTGGGGCCACAACCAACCTCGTCTGCGAGGGCGAGTTGCAGCAGGTGCACCATCGGTACGACTGGGAGCTGTCCGTCGAGCGATACATGGAGATCATCACCCGCAAGACGGCGACCCTGACCGGCACGGCCTGCCTGCTGGGCGCTCGCTATGCCGGTGCGTCCGCCGTGGTCGCCGCCGCGCTGCAGCAGTACGGCACAGACGTCGGCATCGCCTTCCAGATCACCGACGACGTGCTCGACATCACCGGCTCGCAGGAGCGGGTGGGCAAGACGCTGGGCCGCGACCTCGAGGAGTGCAAGCTCACGCTGCCGATTCTGCATGCCCTGCGGCACGCCGCTTCGGCGACGCGGAAGCGGAGTCGGGACCTCGTAGCCTCACCAACTCCGGACCGGGCGGAGTTGGCGCGGTTGCTCACCGAGTCGGGCAGCATCCAGTACACGATGGAGACCGCCGACCGCCACGTGCGCGCCGCGATTTCGCGCCTCGATGCGCTGGCTCCGACCGACAGCCGGACCACGCTGGCTCGGCTTGCCCAAATGATCCTCAGCCGTGAGACGTGAAGTCGCCCCGGCCGTCACGGGTGGACGGAAGTGGTCGCCACGCGGCAATTCCCCCGCGGGTTGTCCCCTGATGAACTCCCAACCCCGAGGCATAGGCCATTTCCTCAAGATTCCGTCGTCCGTAACCTGCTCTGGCACAGCACTTGCCCTGGACGACCCAGGCATAACTCTTTTACGCGTAAAGTGCTAAGTTCATTTGACCAAGCCCCAAACACGTGATATATATCTGGGTCCAGCGCAGAGGCGAGGCGATCGCGAGAAGGTGGTCTTCCACACGTAAGCTTCGATCAAGTCTGATGTTATGGCTGGCCCTCTCCGGCGCCGGTCTGACTTCGGGGTTTTGGCGAGGTTCGCGAGTTGGCGTTACCTGACCGGGAAATGGTGAAGCGTCAGATACGCGACGCCACTGACATCGTGGATCTCGTGGGAAACTACATGACGCTGCGGCGGGCGGGAGCCAGCTTCAAGGGCTTATGTCCGTTCCACGAGGAGAAGACGCCGTCGTTCAACGTTCACCCGGCGCGACAGACGTTCAAGTGCTACGGCTGCGGAGCCGGCGGTGACGTTTTCAGTTTTGTCCAGCTCAAGGAGAATCTGAGTTTCGTGGAGGCGCTGCGGATGCTGGCGGAGCGGGCCGGCATCCCCCTTGAGACACAGACCGCGGCTGACCGATCCGGGCCCGGCAAGCAGGACCTGGCGCGGGTCAACCAGTGGGCCCAGCAGGTTTTTCGCCAGCAGTACGCGGGATCGGAGGGACAAGCGGCGCGGGATTACGTAGCGCGGCGGGGCATCGCGCCCGAGATGGCGGATGGGTTCGGTATCGGCTTTGCCCTCGATAGCTACGACGCGCTTCTGAACCGGGCCCAGGCCAGCCGCATCGGCGCGTCGCTGATGGAGGCAGCGGGCTTGGTCAAGCGCGGCGGGCGAAGCGGATGTTACGACACGTTCCGCAATCGGCTGATGTTCCCGATCGTGGATGCGACGGGGCGGATCATCGGTTTCGGCGGTCGCACGCTGGGAGACGACCCGGCCAAGTACCTGAACAGTCCGACGACGGTCCTGTTCGACAAAGGCACGAACGTGTTCGGATTGAATCTGGCCCGCCAAGCGATGGCGACCGCCGGGCGGGCGATCGTGGTGGAGGGCTATACCGACTGCATCATGGCCCACCAGTTCGGCTTCGGCGAGACGGTGGCGACGCTGGGGACGGCCATGACCGAGGCCCACGCCAGCCTGCTCCGGCGATATACGGACCGGCTGGTATTGCTGTTTGACTCGGATGAGGCGGGCCAGCGGGCATCCGACCGGGCGATTGGCGTCACGCTGACGAGTGGTCTGGACGTGACGCTGGCCAGGGTTCCGGCGGGCAAAGATCCCTGTGATTATCTGCTCTTGGCTGGGCGGGACGGCCTGGAAAGTGTGTTGAAACAAGGCCTTGGAGCGCTAGAATTCAAATGGAACCTGGTGGCCCGCGAGTACCAGGCCAGTTCTACGGGACCAGGGCGGCGGAGGGCGATCGACGCTTATTTGCAGCAGTTGGCCGCCTGGCTCGGTCGGGGGGTGATCGATCCGATCCAGAAGGGGTTGCTGGTCAACCAGTTAAGCAAGGTTCTGGGCGTGCCCGCCGAGGACTTGCGGCGACAGCTCGATCAACTGGGGAGGCGGACAGCCGGACGGTCGCCGGCCGCCTCCGCAGAGACATCGGACGTAGCGCGACCGATGGCGGATGCGCCGGTGGCCGTGGGGGCCGAGCAACGGGCCCTGCTGCAGGTCGTTGAAGTCCTGCTGAATGAGCCCGGGCTGTTTCCGGTGGTGCAGGGCTGTTTCGAGCCGACGGCGATCCGGGATCGTCGGGTGGCGCCGATCGCGGTGGAATTGGTGAGCATGCTGCGGTCGGGAGAGCCGTTTCAGATCAGCGATCTGATCGGGCGGTTCGAATCGCCCGAGTACGGGCGGCTCATCACTGACTTGCAGACCCGGGGGGAGCGGCGAGGCGGATATCAGGGGGCGATTGAAGGAGCGCTGCCGTGGCTCCATTCGCTCCAGGAGAGGCGAGGAACGGCGGGATCCCTTCCCGCCGACGAGGACGCGCGGCTGCTGAAGCTGGCCGAGGTGGCCCGCACGCCGCGGTTCTCGACGATGAAGGCCCGCAAGCGGTTCTGCGAGGGCGGGTGACGGATCGGCGGAGGGAGAGACAGGAGGACGCGACACCAGACCCGCGTCAGGGGGGACGGTCGACGCGGGGAGGCGGTGCGCGAGCAAGGTACGGAGACAGTAAATGTCAGAAGAGCTTCGTCCCGCGGTGGACGTCATCGGTGTGACGGTTGACGTGCTTCTCGAGCGCGCAAGGGATCGCAGGTACCTCACCTGGGAGGAGATGAACGAGATCCTGCCCGACGAGGCGATCTGCCCCGATGCGCTGGAGACGATCATGATGACCCTGGAGTCCAGGGGCATCCAGATGGTGGATGAGATCGAGGCGGACCGCCTGGGTCTTCGGCGCGAGAAGGGGCCCGTCGCCGGGCGCAAGACCGTGCCGGCCGCGCCGGTGGCGGAGCCGGCCGCGCCGGAGAAGGAGACGGCGTCCGGCGACGACAGCGGCTCGCGCCGTATCGATGACCCGGTCCGGATGTATCTGACGCAGATGGGCGAGATTCCGCTGCTGACGCGGGCGGAGGAGATCGCCCTGGCCAAGAAGATCGAGCTGACGCGGATGGCGTTCCGCAAGCTGGTGCTCGAGAGCGACTACTGCATCGCCCAGGCGGTGGAGATCTTGCAGCAGGTGTCGGACGGCCGGCTGCCGTTCGACCGGACGATGAAGATCTCGACCTCCGAGGCGATGGCCAAGAACACCATCACCAAGCTGCTGCCCGAGAACCTGGCGACGGTCCGCAAGCTCATGGAGATGAACGAGCAGGACTTTCAGAAGCTGCTCAAGCCTCGCTCGTCGGACTCGTCGCGCAAGGTGGTGGTGCGGGTGATGAACCAGCGGCGGCGCAAGATGGCCAAGCTGCTGGAGGAGCTTTCCCTGCGCACCAGCCGCATTCAGCCGCTCATGAAGCGCCTCATCAACCTGCATCAGAAGATGAAGGACCTGGAG
>JACQVT010000714.1 GCA_016209665.1 Planctomycetota bacterium
ATGCTGGGCGCAGATGACGAGGCGTTATTTCAGAGCCCGCAGCGCCAGCGACGGGTAGGCACGACCCACTCGCTTGCGCTCGGGGCTCTGAAATACCCCGCCGATTCCGTCACGGACCCCGGCCAAGATGAGCTGCGAGCCCGCGTTGACGCTCGTGGGCGATCGTGGTACAGGTGTATCTCTATGGGTGGGTGTCCCAACCTCGGTTTCCGCCGACGGTTACAGCGGAGTTCGCCGTGAAGCTCTACATCTACATTCTCGTTCCGTTGGTCTTGCTGGGTGCCTTGGTCGTGGGTGGCATCTTCATCCTTCCGGCGATGGATTCGCCGGAGGGTAAGCTGCACGCACAGATCGACGAACCGATCGAGCTGGCCCAGCGCATGTTGTACGCCTACGACGCGACCGCCCCGCACCTGGATCAGGCGTTCGCGGCGGCGACCACCCAGCCGGACAGCATCGACGGCGACAAGTGGCGGACGCACCTGGACGTGGAGGGCGAGCGCAATCCTTTTGCCGCCAACCCGGCGCTCAAGGACCGGTTGAGTTCGCAGGGCCAGCTTCTGCGGCAACTGTCGCAGGAAATCGCCGGCATGACGGGGGAGGAGCCGGTCGCGCCGCCACTGCCCGGTCCGGGTGAGGCCCAGCGCAAGCTGCTGGAGTATCTGAAGGACAACCACGCTCTGCTGGATGCGGCGTTGGCGAAGGTTCGCCAGGCGATCAACACCACCGTCGGTGAGGGTGAGTCCGAGGCCCGCGGGAGCAGCAATCCGACGGCCACGCGGCTGGAGGCGATCCTGCTTCACCACAAAGCCGACCTGATGCGGCGTGAAGCAGCCCTGGCCCGGGCGGCAGCGGACGTCCAGCGCAAGCGGGCGGGACGAGTGCTGGCTGTCTGCCGCGACCTGGACCAGGAGATCCAGGGCCATAAGAGCCTGCTGGCCGGGGGCACTGCGCCGGGCATGGCCGCCCGGACGGTCACCAGGCCCAGCGCCTTGCCCTCCGCGGCCACCAAGCCTGCCCCGCGGACCGGCGGCTGGTGGATCTTCGACAAGCTGGCCAAGCAGGTGTCTCCGAGAGAGGCGGTCCCCGCGCCGGCGCCCGACACTGGACCGCAGGAGGAGCCCGGTCTCACCCCACCACCCAGCGAGCCTGAGGTCGCCGAGGCACCGCCGCCGCCCGGCCCCGCCGAGGTCGTGCCGCCCCTGGCGGCGCGGCTCGCGGCCCTGCAGAAGCAGCGGGCTGAGACTGTCGTGAACGCGGACGCGGCCCAGGCCGAGGTGGACCGGTTTACGAAGGACATTGGGGCTCTGACGGCTCGCCTGGAGGAGGCCAAGAGCCGGGCCCGCGACGCCGAGTTGAAGATGATCGCCGCTCAGCAGAAGGGGCTCGACACCGCCGACCCCAAGGCCGTCCAGCCGTTCGTGGACGAGTATCGCCGGCTCTCGCAAGCCAACCGCGAAGCGTTGCGCGAGGCGGAGACCCTCGAGCGCGGCTCGATTCGCAACGCCCGGCCGGCGAACGACGACCCCGATCACATCGCGACCTCGCCGCTGGTCCCGGCTGAGCCCGGCAAGCCGATGCAGCCGGAGCGCGGGTTGACCGCCCTCAAGACGGACCTGGCCACAGCCCAGGCCGCCGTGCAGGCGAACAAGACGCTGCTCCGCGAGATCGACCGGCAGATCGCCGAGCTGACCGCCAGGCGCGAGATCGGCGAGGACCGACTGGAGCAACTGGATGGGCAACGGCGACAATTGATGGCCGAGGTCTCACGACTCAGTGGGGCCGCAGTCGTCGCGGTGATCCGGGCCGACCAGCTCGAGAAGGAGGCGATCGACCTGGCGAGCGGCAACGGGCTCCAGGCCGCCCAGCGGGCCCAGACGGCCGCGAGCGAGTACCAGCGGGCCATGCAGGCGTTCGTCCGCAGCGAGAACCCGGTGGATACGCCGGACCGCAAGCTCAGCGACATGGCGAGCGACCAGTTCACGTCGGCCAATGCCGTGCTGACGCAGGCGGACCTTCATTACCTGATCGCCCGCACCTACGTTCAGCAGGCCGCCGACCTGCGGCCGCACCAGCAACTGCTGACCGACACGGCGTCGCTCGGCATGGCGGTGCAGGCGGACCCGCAGACGCTGCCCGAGGGCCTGTCCGCGGACGCGGCTCCAGCCTGCGCGACCAGTCCCGACGCGGCCGCGAAGACGATCGAGGAGAATGAGACGAAGGCGGCCGAGGCGGCCAAGCAGGCGCTCGACCTGTACACGCAGGCGGCCGGCCAACTGAAGGACCTGTGGGTGGTACACGCGAACATCGCCGCCATCCACACCATGCTGGCCCAACTACCCCCGCTGCCGGGCGATACCGAGGACCACCTGGCCCTCGCCCGACAGACCTACACGCGGGCGATCCAAGGGCGCGAGAAACGGCCCGACTACCCGACCTACCACCGCATCGCCGAGGGCTTGAAGAAGGAAACGGCCCCCCCAGCAGGGAACTGATCACCCGTCGATTGTTTCCGCCGGACGAACAATCTGCCATAATGGTGCCGTGAAGCGTATCATGGGCCACGATGCCCAAACGAGCCGAGGAGACGGCCGACGACGACACGGGCCGTTCCGTCGCTCCCTTACGGTCGCGGTTCGGAAAGCCGGCGACCCGGGGCGGGCGCGGGGCGCCGCCTTGCATACGCTCATGTCGGCATCGCTGACGATGGTCTGTGGTGTCGCGGATCATGCGTCGGCGCATCCCCTCGGGAACGACAGCATCACCCATTTCAACGTGCTGTACGTGCTGCCCGACCGCCTGGAGGTCGATTTCCTGCTCGACATCGCCGAGAACCCGACCTACTTCATCGAAACCAACGAGATGGACGCCGACAAGGACGAGCAGGTCAGCCGCCCGGAGCAGGAGGCCTGGCTCGCGTCCAAGATCGACGAGTTCGCCGGCTTCCTCGACGCGCGTATCGATGGGAAACCGCTGCGGCTTTCCCTGGTTCCCGAGCAGGTGAACGCGGAGACCGGCCGGCGGACGACGACCAGCAAGGTGGTTGTGCCCATGATGGCCCCCACCGGGATGACCTATCGGCTGGTGATCCGCTACCTGGGCCGATACCCCGAGCCTCTCGGCCCCGGCGAGCACGAGATCCATTACGAGGACAAGACCTATCCGCAGCACGTGGGGATGCGGCAAGTGCTGCTGGAGCCCGGTTTCGTCTGCCGACTGGCCGGAGTATCGGGCGAGGACGTCGTGCCGGGGCCGGTGCCGGCCTCGCTGGGCAACTTGCTGGCCGAGCAGGGCCTTCTGTTGGAGGATCCCGATGCGGCGAGAATCGAGGTCGCCTCGCCCACGGTCGCCGGCCGCAAGCGGTGGCGGCTGATCGACGAGAAGGCGCAGTTCGCGCTGGTCCAGGGCGCGGAGACGATCGACGTTCACGGGCTGCCCCACTGCGAGATCCTCGAGCCCCACCCGCCGTTCGTGTCGGAGAACAACGCGGTGTTCCGCTACGAGCAGTACGACCCGATGAACCTGCCGGACTTCCGCGAGGCCACAGTGCGGTTCATGGTCCTGGAGGCCAAGCGGACGGCCGCCCCGACGCACCCGCTTTCCGACGGGGTGACCGCCTCGACGCAGCCCGGGCAGGAGACTGTCGCCGCCGCCTCCCAACCGGGCCCCGTGGCCGCCGCCCTGCCGCCCCACGCCAACCTGTTCCTCGATCCCAACTACAACCCGCCCCAGCAGGGCAAGTACCAGCGACAGGCCGAGCGGATGGTCAGCCTGCTGCAAGGCCGCTGGGGCATCCTGCTGTTTCTGATCGTGACCGGCACCGCCTTCGTGTGGGGAGCCGCTCACGCCTTGATGCCGGGCCATGCCAAGACCGTCGTGGCTGCCTACCTGATCAGCCAGCGCGGCACGTACTGGCACGCGGTCGTGCTGGCGATCGTGGTGACGATCACCCACACGGCCCTGGTGGTGATCATGGGTCTTATCGTCTGGTTCTACCAGAAATCGAACCCCCGGCTCGGCCCTTCGCTGCAGTTGTGGCTGGGTCTGGTTGCCGGGCTGTTGGTGGCGGGCATGGGCGTGACGCTCGTGTGGCGGGCCGTGACCGGGCGCCTGGCCCATCACCACGACCATGACCACGGCCACGGCGGGACCGACGACCGCTCATGGTTCCGAAAGCTGTTCACCCACTCGCACCCGCACCTGCCGGCCCATGCGCACCCGCACGATCAGGTTCACGGCCATCCCCACACGCATGTCCACGACCAGGGGCACCCGCATCACCACGAGCACGCGGGGGCTGCGGTGCATTCCCATGCTCACTCCCACGCGCACGACCACGTGCACGATCACGCGCACGTTCACACGCACGTGCACGATCACGCGCACGTTCACACGCACGTTCACACGCACGTCGCGCCCCGGCCGGCCGCCACGGGCGACGCCGAACTGTTGACCATGCGGATGCTCGTCGTGCTGGGCATCACCGGCGGCATCGTGCCCTGCCCGACCGCGACGATCATCCTGCTGTTGGGGATCGGAGCGAACGTGGTCGGCGGCGCCCTCTATGCCATTGCGGTGTTCAGCCTGGGTCTGGCCCTGACGCTGATGGTAATCGGTTCGCTGGCCCTAGCCAGCCGCCGTTACGCCAGCCGGATCATGTCGGACGCCCAGCACGAAGGCGAGTTGACCGGAACGGGCCGGCGCCTGCTCCTCCAAGTCGTGCCCGGCCTGAGCGGGTTGGCCGTTATTTCGTTGGGACTCGCCATTGCCATCCACTATGGATGCCGTCTATACGGCATGCCGTCGCCCCCCTTCTCATGGATCGGCTGACCTCAGAGCCCGGAGCGCAAGCGACGGGTTGATCCGGTATAGGTGGGCGCCACGTGGGCCTGGCAACCCGCTCGCTTGCGCTCGGGGCTCTGGCATCGCTCGCCGGGGTCGTCATCGAGCCGCTCCTTTGTGGGGGCAGCCGGCGGTGTTGACGCAGCCGTCGGGCAGGCGGAGGCGTTCCACGGGTTTGCCGTTGACGAGGTGCGACTCGACGATCTCGGCCACATCGGTGAGCGTGACGAAGCCGTACCAGGTGCCCTCGGGATACACGACAACGGTCGGCCCATGCTCGCACTGGTCCAGGCAACCGGCGCTATTGATGCGGACCCGCCGCTTGAGGCCAAGGTTCTTGACTGCTTCCTTCAGGGCCTCGCGGATCGTCTCGCTGTGCTTGCCGCTGCAACAGCCGCGCGGGTGGCCGGCGTCGCGGACGTTGGTGCAGACAAACACGTGCCTCTCGAACTGGGCCATGGCATCCTCCGACGGATGTCCACATGATAGGTGTACCAGGCTGGACCGGGTAGAGAGGCCGACCGATTGTGGCTACATTACCGCCATGCCCAAGCCCCGCGCCAACGCCGCCGATCCCCACGGACACCAGGCAACGCACATCCGAGCCGGCTCGAAGGGGAGGCTGGGCAAGTCGCTCGACAGCCACGTCGATCCGACGGCGTCGGGCTGGCCGGTCTCGCTGCTCTCACGACCGCGGGCCGAGCCGTTGCGTCCCGGGCCGGATTGCGGGATATTGTCGCCCACCATGACCACGGCGGCCGTCTTCTGGGACCGGGACAACACGCTGATCGAGGACCCGGGCTACCTCCACGACCCCAAGCACGTCAAGCTCCTGCCGGGTGCCGCGGCGGCGGTCCGCCGGCTCTCCCAGGCGGGCCTCGAGAACATCATCGTCACCAACCAGTCCGGTCTCGCCCGCGGCCTGTTCGACGAGGCCACGTTGGAGAAGATCCACGACCGGCTGCGCGAGCTGCTGGCGGCCGAGGACGCACGCCTCGACGCGATCTACTACTGTCCCTACCTGGACGGCCCCGAGGCGGTCGTCGAGCAATACCGCCAGGACAGCGACCTTCGCAAGCCGCGGCCCGGCATGTTGGCCAAGGCCTCGCTGGAACGCAAGATCGACCTGGCCGCCTCGTGGGTGGTGGGCAATTCGCTCGCCGACACCCAGGCGGGCCGGGCGGCCGGCAGCCGAACCATCCTGCTCAGCCCGGACAAAGCCGCGAAGGACCGCAGCGTGGATTTCGTTGCCCGCTCGCTCGACGACGCCGTCGAGATCGTCCTCAAGCATACCGTGGGGCTCGAGCAAGCCGCGCCGGCGGGCGATTCACCCGCCGCGGCGGACCGACAGGACGCCGGCGCCGTCTCCTCCACCTTGCAGGAGATCCTCTCGTTTCTCCGTATGGTCGATCGGCGCCAACAGGCCGACGACTTCTCGCTCAACCGCCTGGTGGGCGTGCTCGTTCAGATGCTGGCGGTGGCGGCCCTGGTCTGGGCCATCTTCAGCATGATCCGCGGCGAGGACTACGGGGCCCAGATCGTGCGCCTGCTGTTCGCGCTCATGCTCCAGTTGATCGCTCTGACGTGTTTCTCCCTCGCATCCCGACGATGATCCGCATGGTCCCAGCCCGCTCCGCCGAAGGCGAGATCGGCCGTGGCGGATATCTACCCGGTCCAAGTGGCCGGCCGGGAAAGCGGTTCGCCCGACCGTCCGAACCTCTCGCGGGCGAGCGCACCCAAGGTGGAGCTTTCATGTTCAGCCGCATCTATTCAGGCAGCGCGTCCGCGGGCAGAAGAAACTGAACCAGGTTGAGAAGTCCTTCGGCCAGGGTAAGGGCCTCCTGGAATTAATCTGGATCGGGTTCTGCCGTCTCCCCCGGGTACCGATAGATCGTAGCGTAGGGCGTCAGCATCTGGCCGGCGGTTCTCCAGTCACCAAACTGGGGATCGAACTCATCGACCAAGCGGCGAGTCATGGCGGCGAGTAGCGTGTCGTCGAGGACCTTCATGACCCTTCTCAGCCTACCGAATTCACTGACGATAAGCTAGTTTCTCGTATTCGATGCCGGCACCGCAGGCCGGTCGACGGAGGCCCCGTAGGCCCGTTCCGATCGGGTACATCGTCAGGAGAGAGACAGGCTGAGGATAGCAGCGGTGATGGCCCCGACCGCCAGGACGATCGTGACCACAAAGAGCATGACGAACCGCCGGTTCTGGCGGGCGACGAGCTGGCTGAGCCGCTCGGTCTGGTCGTCGGCCTTGGCGTTCATCTGCTGGAGGGCCTGCACTTGGGTGGCGTTCAGCTCGCCCAGGACGCCAATGGCGCTGCTGAGCTTCTCCATCGTTTGCGACGTGACCAGGTTCTGCTCGCCCGTGACCTCGAGCTGCCGCTTGATGCCGTTCAGGGTCTCGGTCTGGGCGCGACTGGCCTTGGGCAGTTCGCTGACGGCCTCGCCGAGTTGGTGAACGCGGGTGTTGCCGGCCTCAATGTGCCCGGCTATGGCTTCGAGGGTCTGGGCCTGCTGGCGGCCGAGGCCGGGCAGATCGCCCATCGTGCGGGCCAGTTGTTCCAGGGCCGACGAGATGCGCTCCGTCCGCTCGCCCTGCTGGGCCAGGTGCTTTTGGATCTCCTCGACGACCTGGTTCACCCGCTCGTAGCCTTCTTGGAGCCGGACCAGCGTCTGCTCGCGACGAGTCCACCGCGTCAGCGGGTTGACGCTGCGTTCGGAGCCCGCCTCGGCGTCCGCGGCCGTGGGCTCGGGATACTCGGCGGGGTCCAGCAGCAGGCCGTCATCGCCGACCGCCGGCAGCCCCCTCGCTTTGCCGTCGCCGGCGGACCGCTTCCTGAACAATCCCGAGAACCGACTCCAAAATGAGGGCGATTTCACCGGCATGGTCATGACTCCGTCTTGGAAAGCAACCTGCTGGAGCCCCACCGAAGCGCGTTAGGCCTCCAACAAAACGACCTCAGCGCCGGCTGAGGTCCCCACCGGGCAGGTGCCACCGACGCGGATGCACGGCGGCAGGTTGAGGTTCTCGAACGTCCACTGCTCTTTCTCTTGCAGCTCGGCCATCTTATTGACGGCCAACTCACCGACCTTGTACCAGGAGACGTCGACGCTGGTGATCGCGGGACAGCCCGGCGCCCGCCAGAGCGCGGCATCGCTGCCGACGAGCGATGCCTCCTCGGGCACCCGCAGTCCGGCCGCCTGGCAGGCCATCATGGCCTCGACACCCGTGACTGACGAGGCGGTGTAGACGCCGTCCGGGCGGATGTCCTTCAGTTGCGTCGCCAGCCAGGCCTCGATCTGCTCGCCGTTCATCCCTCCCGGTACGGTCAGCACGCGGACATCCGCGCCGGCACCCTGGGCGACAGTCAGGAAGCCCTCGTTGCGCAGGCGGATCGCCTCCCACGTCATCTCGTCCTGAATCAGCAGCAGCTTGTGGCGGTCCGCGGCGCGGAGCAGTTGAGCGGCGACTTTCCCGGCCGCCACGTTGTCGACGTCGATCGCGTTGGTGGGGAAGTTCGTGTGGTCCTCGGGGAAGACAACCACCACGGGAAGACATTGGTCGATCTGGCGCCGGACGGCCTCGGCGAGTACCGGTCTCGGCGTCCGCAGGATGGCGCCGAAGACGCCGCCGTCCAGCACGCCGCGGACACGCTTCAGGGCCGCTTCCGGGTCGGGCGAGTCCTGCGTCGCCAGCACCGGGTAAAGGCCGAGCAGCCGCGAGGCCTCCAGGGCCCCGGCCAGAAACTGCCCCTCGAACGCCTGGTGATGCCACGAGATCGCGTCCGCCACCCCCGACCCGCGCAGAATCAATCCATAAAACGACGGGTGCGGAGCCCGCAGGCTCAAGGCCATGATGTTCGCCTGGTAGCCCATTTCCTCGGCGATCTCACGGACCTTGGCGACGGTCTCGGGCTTGAACCGCTCGACGATCTCCTGGCGGTTGGTCAGGATCAGCGAAACGGTCGCCCGTGATACGCCGGCGCGATCGGCGATGGCCTGCATGGTGGGACGGGTATGCTTCGGTTTCTTGGGGTCGGACATCCAGCTAGCTCCGGCGGTCGACGAACGGCCCACTTCTGAGGCTCCTCGAGCCGGCCCCCATTATACCCTGCGAGTAACGTCAGGGGCATAAAGGGTCCGTCCGCGCCGCCCAGCCCATGTGGGCCTGAGTTTATCGGCACCGCTCACACACCTCGCCCACCTCTTCAATGGGCCGCTTGACACCCTCGACATGATCGTGGGGCGGAACGAATAGCCGAAGGACGAACGGCGAGGTGGTGATGCTCGTCGGCGCCGTTCCGAACACAACGGGGTGGCCTGCCGGCATCGTCAGCGTCGATGAGATCCGGCAGAGGTCTGCAGGGACCAAGGGGGAAGCCGGGCGGGGTGGCCGAGGGCGGTTACCCGCTGTACGGCGCCTCGGATTCCGGACACCAAAAGCGTAGGTTGCCTCTTGACGTGGTCAGAAGTTAGTGGTTACATACATAGCGGCCCCGGGGCGGGTGGCGGATGGCTTTCCGGCGCGGCTGACCGCCTCCGAAGTGCAGATCAGGCCCCTGGGCATGGCATCTCACCCGGCAGGCGGGTCGGGCGGAAGGCAGACCATGACCACCTACATTGGCCTGGACGTCGGGGCCGTCAGTGCAAAGGCGGTCGCCCTGTTGCCCGCGGGGCAGGTGGAACGGTTCGTCGCCACCCACCGCCATGGAGCGGCCTTGCGGATGGTGGCGGTCGGTGGGCGGGACGACATACGGGTGCTGATCGCCGAGGCCGTGCGGACGCGGGGACGACCGCTGGATGCCGCTCGAACCGTGTTCGCCGGCCTCATCGAACGTCTCGACGCCGGGCAGGTCGGCGGCATCGTCGTCACCGGCAGCGGCGGCGGGCTGGTGGCCGAGGCCCTGGGCGTGCCGCGGTGCAACGAGTTTCAAGCCCTGGCCCGGGCGATGGGACTTCTGCACCCGCAGGTGCGCACAGTCTTCGAGATCGGCGGAGAGACGAGCAAGTACCTGCGGCTGGCTCCCGACCCGGCCAGCGGCGAGTTGGGTATCATCGACTACAGCACCAACGGCGACTGCGCGGCGGGCACGGGTTCGTTCCTCGACCAGCAGGCCGCACGCTTGCAGTACACGGTGCACGAGATCGGCGACGTGGTGGCGTCGGCCGAGCGGGCGGCCCAGATCGCAGGCCGATGCAGCGTGTTCGCCAAGAGCGACATGATCCACGCCCAGCAGAAGGGCTTCACGCCGCCCGAGGTGCTGCGCGGCCTGTGCCGGGCCGTCGCCCTGAACTACAAGTCGGCGGTCGTCAAGGGCCGCACACCAGCGCCGCCGGTGGTTTTCGTGGGGGGTGTGTCGGCAAACTCCGCCGTCGCCAGGGAGTTGCGCGAGGCGTTCGACCTGGCGGAAGCGGCGATGTTCGTGCCCGAGGCCGCGGACGCGATGGGCGCCATCGGCGCGGCGATCGTCGCCTCGCAGTCCTCACCGGCTGGGACGTTCGACGCTGTGGGCAGACTGGCCCGGCTGAGTGTGACCGTCGACGGCGGCACCGCCTATCGGTTCCCCACCAGCCCGCCGCTGAACCTGGGCAACGTGCTGCTGCTCCGCGACCAGGTGCGCCCCTACGAGTTCCCCGACGGCGGCGAGACCGTCGACGCCTATCTGGGCATCGACATCGGGTCGGTGGGCACAAAGATCGCCCTGATCGACGATCGCGGCGACGTCATTCACTCCATCTTCACGCGGACCGACGGCCGACCGATTCAAGTCGTGTCGCGAATCCTGCGCGAACTGGAGGAGACGTGCGGTGCGCTGGTCTGCATCAGGGCCGTCGGCACCACCGGCAGCGGGCGCGAACTCATCGGCGAACTCGTCGGGGCGGACGGCATCCACGACGAGATCACGTGCCACAAGACGGGGGCGTCGTTCGTCGGCGACCGGCTGCTGGGCCGCCGGCCGGACACCATCTTCGAGATCGGCGGGCAGGACAGCAAGTACATCAGCTTGCAACAGGAAACACGGATCGACCATCGGCCATCGGCAATCGAAACGAGCCGCGGGGCTTGTCCCCGCGCATCCACGGGGACCGGGGATCGGGGGTCGGGAATCGGGGAGAGTGTCGTCGTCGACTTCACGATGAATGAGGCCTGCGCGGCCGGCACGGGCAGCTTCCTCGAGGAACGGGCGGGGGAACTGGGCGTCTCGATCAAGAATCAGTTCTCGCAGCTCGCCCTTGGCAGCCGGGCGCCGATCCGGCTGGGCGAGCGCTGCACGGTGTTCATGGAGCGCGACGTCAACACCATGATGCAGCGCGGGGCCGCCCGGGAGGACATCATGGCGGGGCTGGCCTACTCGATCGCCTACAACTACATCAACCGCGTGGTCCGCGGGCGGCCGGTGGGCGAGTGCGTCTTCTTCCAGGGGGGGACGGCCTACAACGACGCGGTGGCGGCGGCCTTCGCCGCGGTCACCGGCAAGCAGATCATCGTCCCGCCGCACAACGCCGTGCTGGGGGCCATCGGGGCGGCCCTGCTGGCCAAGGAGAAAGTGCTGGCCTCCGGCGGCCGGACGCGGTTCCGCGGCTACGACCTTGAGGCCGTGGACTACCGGTTGCGCGAGTTCACCTGCAAGGGCTGCAGCAACTACTGCTCGGTCCAGGAGTTCACCGTCGAGGACGAGAAGACGTTTTGGGGCGACAAGTGCTCGGACCGCTACCGCAAGCGGGCGAAGTCCCCGCGGAAGCCGATCATCCCCGACCTGATCGAGGTGCGGCGACGGTTGCTGGCAGAGGATGACCAGTGTGGGACCGGCATCTTGCCGGTCCAGGACCCGGACCGGCTGGAAGCCGGTCCCACACCAAGGACCGGTGCAGCCCCCGTCACCATCGGCATTCCGATGGCGATGTACACGTGGGACCTGCTGCCGCTGTGGCGGCGGTTCTTCCGGGACTGCGGATTCAACGTCGTCGTCTCGTCGGAGACCAGCCGCAAGACGGTGCGCATGGGCATCGACTGCGTAGTGGCCGAGCCGTGCTTCCCCATCATGGTCGCGCACGGCCACGTGCTGGAGCTGGTCGAGCGGAACGTCGACTACATCTGGCTGCCGAATATCCTGTCGGCCGAGACGAAGGCCAAGGACGTCGAGAGCCACGTGTGCCCGTGGGGCCAGACGCTCCCGTTCGTCGTGCGGCAGGCCCCGGCCCTGCGGGCGTGGGCGGGGCGAATTCTGTGTCCGACGCTGCGGTTCCGCGAGGGCACCGAGCAGGCCCGCGAACCGCTGGTGGCAGCCGCCCGCGAGTTAGGCGTCAAGCGATCGGTCGCGAACCGGGCCTTCGACGCGGGCGCGGCGGCCGTGCGGCGGTTCCGCACCGAATACCAGCGAGCGGGCCGGGAGGCCCTCGACATGCTCGACCGCACCGGCGAGCCCGGGATGATCCTGGTCGGACGGCCGTACAACATTCACGACCTGGGCGTCAGCCTGTCGGTGGCCCGCAAACTGCGCGAACACTACGGCGTGAACGTCATCCCCGTTGACGCCCTGCCCCTGGCCGACCTCGACATCCGCGACATCAACGACAACATGTTCTGGGAGTACGGGCGCCGGATCATCGCCGCCGCCAAGCTGATCGCCCCGAGAACCAACCTGCACGTCATCTACGTCACGAATTTCAAGTGCGGGCCGGACTCGTTCATCAAGGGCTTCATCCGACCGGCGTCGGGCAAGCCGTTCTTGACGTTGCAGTTCGACGGCCACTCCAACGATGCCGGCATGATGACGCGCTGCGAGGCGTACCTCGACAGCAAGGGTATCCTGCGATGGTGGAAACAAGGCAAGGAACAGGCAGGGACCGAGGTCTCGCGGGTCGAACCCTCCACGTCCCCCAGATGGCCTACGCCGGTGCCCGGCTGACGGTGGCGGGGTTCCGGTCGGTGGGGATCGACGCCGTGGTCGCGCCTCCGTCGGACGCCGAGACGCTCGAACTGGGCGGTTTGCACACCAGCGGCGAGGAGTGCTTCCCGCACAAGGTCACCGTGGGCGATTTCCTCAAGGTCTGCCGGGCACCGGGCTTCGATGCGGCGGGCACGGCGTTCCTCATGCCGACCGCCCACGGGCCGTGTCGGTTCGGACAGTACGGGCCCTACCTGCGGCGGCTGCTGAACGATCTGGGCCACCACGACGTGCTTATCATCTCGCCCACCAGCGAAAACGGCTACAGCGGGTTCGGGGACCACGCGCCGGAACTCGTATCCACCCTGTGGCTGGCGATCGTGGGCGGCGACATCTTGCAGAAGCTGCTGCTCAAGACGCGACCTTACGAGACTCGGGCGGGCGACACCGACGCGGCGTTCGAGCGGGGGATCGCGACGTTTGCCGGCGTGCTGAGCGCGCCGGGTCTCAAGCGGGCCAAGCGGGTGGGCCGGCTGGTGAAGGCGGTTCGGCGGGTCCGCGATGAGTTCCGGGCCATTCCGGCGAAGTATGAGAGGGGCCGGCCGCTGATCGGCCTGGTCGGCGAAATCTTCTGTCGCCTGCACACGTTCAGCAACGACGACGCGGCCCGGCGGGTCGAGCGGCTGGGCGGGGAGTGCTGGCTGTCGGACATCGCCGAATGGGTCTGGTACACCAACTGGTACAGCGGCAAGCACCTGGTCCGGACGCGGGGCCGGCTCAACGCCGATTATCTGAAGATGAAGATCAAGACCACGCTGCAGCGGCGCTACGAGCGGATGCTGCTGGCGCCGCTGGCCGAGGATTTCGCCGGCTACGAGGAGCCGCACGACATCCGCGAGGTGCTGGCCCGGGCGGAGCCGTACCTGCCGCCGGAGGGGGCCATCGGCGAGATGGTGCTGAGCTGCGGCAAGACGATCTATTTGCACGGCAAGGGTGCCGACGGCGTCCTCGACATCAGCCCCTTCACCTGCATGAACGGCATCATCTGCGAGGCGATCTACCCCGCCCTCAGCGCCGCCCACGACGATCTTCCGATCCGCGTGTGCTACTTCGACGGCGTGAACACCAACCTCGACCGCGACCTGGAGATCTTCCTCGACCTGGCCCGGGCCTACCAGAAGCGCAAGCGACATCAGCGACGGTATTCGTCGTGCTTTCGATGAGCCGGCACGGCTCAGGCGGTGCGGCCGTGCGGAGCGACGCGGCGGACGGTGAAGGATTCGAGGCCGTACTGGTGGACCTTGCGGTAGAGGCGGCGGCGCTCGATCTGGAGGAGCTGGGCGGCCCGGGCCTGGTTGCCGTGCGTCGCCGTCAAAGCCCGCAGAATCAGGGCCCGCTCGGCGGCATCGAGGGGGATGATCTGATCGGGGCCTGGGAACTGACGCTTGGCGCCGGCGGCGCGGATTTCCTCGGGCAGATCGGCCGCGGTCAGCGTGTGGCCCGGCGACAGCACGTGAGCGTACTCGATCGCGTTGGCCAGTTCGCGGACGTTGCCCGGCCAGTCGTACGACATCAGGGCCGCGAGGGCGGAGTCATCGAGCGTCTTGATGGGCTCGTGATACAGCGCCGACAGGCGGGCCAGGAAATATCGAGCCAGCTCGGGCACGTCGCTCATCCGCTCGCGGAGCGGCGGCACGTCGAGACGCACCACCTTGATGCGGAAGTACAGGTCCTCGCGGAACTCGCCCCGCCGCACCATCTCCTCGAGGTTGCGGTGGGTGGCCGTGATGACGCGGACGTCCACCGGGATAGGATCCACGCCGCCGACCGGGATCACGGCCCGGTCTTGCAGGCAGCGGAGCAGCTTGGCCTGCATCGGCGGGGCCAGCTCGCCGATCTCGTCGAGAAACAGCGTGCCCCCGTTGGCGGCCCGCCAGAACCCGAGCGTGGGGTACTGGGCCCCTGTGAAGGCCCCCTTGACGTGGCCGAACAACTGCGACTCGAAGAGCGTGTCCCGAAGCGTCGAGCAGTCCACGGCGACGAACGGGCCGCCGGCCCGCCGGCTGGCGCAGTGAATCTGCTGGGCCACCAATTCCTTGCCCACGCCGGACTCACCACGGAGCAACACGGTGGAGTTCCGCTGGCTGACCGCCTGGATGCGGTCGTGCAGCCGGATGACGGACTCGCTGTGGCCCACCAGACGAAGAAGGGGATCCGCCCCGGACACGAAATCGCCGGGGACCGGCAGACGACTGTGCCTGTTCAATGACGGTTCCATGGCGGGTTGTTCCCGGGAGTGGTCAGCGCAGGACGGACAGGGAGTCAGTCAGTCACCGCGGCGATTCCCGGATCCACAGGGAGATGGGTGGATTGTTCCTCCTCCTTTTGACTCTCAAGGTCGTCCCGTGACGCGGGCGAGCGTCTCGCCTCGCGAACCGAAACCGGAGCAACCTCCCCTATCCGTCCCCTGCCACCTCCGACA
This sequence comes from Planctomycetota bacterium, assembly GCA_016209665.1. Classification (GTDB taxonomy): domain Bacteria; phylum Planctomycetota; class Phycisphaerae; order UBA1845; family PWPN01; genus JACQVT01. The sequence goes on from JACQVT010000714.1 coordinate 15,222, forward strand.
AGGGCCGGACCTTCGCGCCCGAGGACGCCATCCGTCCGGCAACACCCCCGTGAGCCCGACGGATCCCCCGTGCCCGAACTGCTCCACAGATTTATTCGTGGGATCAAGCCTGATTCGGCCCATGAATCCCGAGCGATTCCGCCGGGCCACGACGCTCCCGTCATCCGGGGCTCCGTCCGTGCAGCCCGACTTGCCCCACGCATGGCATTATAGGCCTCACCGGCTGTCGGGAGCACCGAACCATCCGACCGCCGGCCGGCAAGGAGCATTATACCCAGCTTTGAGAAGAATTCCAGCGCTAACGGCGGGATTATCTAGTAGTTATGGGACGCGGTATTCAGCGTCACTGACAAGGTTGCTGCTGAGACAGACAATGCAGCGTTCCTTGGCCCAGGACAAGGTCCCGGGCATGGATGCCCACCACCTGGCGAGTGGCGAAGAATTCGGCGATGGTCGTCAGGGCTTGGCGATCCTGCGGCTCGTTGAAGGTGGGAACGATGACCGTCCGGGTGCCAATGTAGAAGTTCGCATAGCTGGCGGGCAGCCGGAAGCCTTCAAAACTCACGACTGGAGGGATGGGCAGAGGAACCACCCGAAGACGTCGGCCTCGGGCATCGGTGGCCGATCGCAGGCGGCGCAGGTTTTCCTGCGACCAGGTATAGTCCGCGTCGGCCGGGTCGTCGGTCACCGTGAGCAGCACGAGGGCTGGAGCGACGAACCGGGCGATGTCGTCGACGTGGCCGTGGGTGTCGTCGCCGGCGCAGCCGCGGTCGAGCCAGATGGTTTTTTCGATGCCCAGGTAGCGGGCGAACGCCTGTTCATAGCCCTGGCGCGTCAGGCCCGGATTTCGGCACTGCTCGTCGGACAGCAGGCATTCCTCGGTGACCAGCAGCGTGCCCTCGCCGTCGGTGTCGATCGCCCCGCCCTCCAGGACGAGCCGCCGGTCCGGCCGGTCGGGGCGACACGCGGGTTCGCGGGGGATGCCGGTCACCTGCTCGATGAACGGGGGAATCTGCCGGTCGAGGCTGTAGTTGTCGTACTTGGCCCAGGCGGTGAAATCCCAGTGAATCCACTCGAGCCGCCCCGCGACGCGGACCGCCGTCGGCGCGGAGTCCCTCAGCCAGCCGCGGTCAGTCGGCAGGATGTGACAGCGGTAGCACGCGGCGGGCACGTCACTGCGGCGGAGGCAGTCGCGGGCGCTGGCGGCCACGGACTCGTCGTGACACAGGATCTCCACCCGCTCGCCCGTGCCGAGCAGCCGGACGATCTCGGCGTAGACCCAGGGGATGCACTCGATCTTGCCCGGCCAGTCGGGCTCGTGGTGAGGCCAGGCGATCCAGGTGGCCTCGTGCGGCTCCCACTCGGCCGGCATAAGCCGGGCGGGAGGCCGCTGGACGTCGGATGGTCCTCGTGTCATTTACACGTCACCAAGATAACGCGACAGGATGGGTGGATAAGCGTCGATCCGCCGATCGCGCAGGAACGGCCAGTTCCGCCGGACGGTCTCCAGG
>JACQVT010000670.1 GCA_016209665.1 Planctomycetota bacterium
CGACAGCATCAAGCTCCGCGAGGATGGCACCAACAAAGAGTACATGCTGCCCGGCGGCAAGGTCGAGTTGAAGTGCGGCCCGGACCCAGACTCGGAGCCTGGTCAGTGAGGCGTAGACGGCGATAAGGCCCGCGGCCGGTGGTGATCGCCACGGGCCGCGGATGGGTAGCGACGGCTCGTGTTCCCCTGGAACGCCACGTTTCGGAACCCGCAACCCGCGTAGGCGGGGGGGGGGCGCGTAGGGCGCAGCGGGCGCATGCAAGGAGGTATCCAGGCCCTTGCGGCTGGGTGTGAACACGAGAAAGGGTCGCCTGGACCTCGCCGGAACCGGGCGCCAGGAGGTGCAAAGATGGCTCGGCTGTTCAAAAAAACCTACCCAAAGACACACGTAGTCAAGGGGCCGGACGGCAAGGCCGTCATGGTCCGCAACACTAAGGGCCGGCTCGAGCCGAAGCGGGAACCCGTCCTGGACGCAGACGGCCAGCCCGTCATGGCGACGGCTCGCCGATGGTCGATCGAATACACCGGGGCCGATGGTCGACCGAAACGGAAGGTGGCCTACACCGACCGGCGGGCATCCGAGAAGCTGCTGTCCGACCTGGGGGTCAAAGCTGAGCGGGTCAGGGCCGGCGTCCGCGACCAGACGACCGAGCAGCTCGTGGGGCCGATCAAAGAGCATGCCGCCGCGTACAAGGCCCACCAGGAGGCCCAAGGGTTTACCGCAAACCACGTGAAAGAGTCCCTGGCCCGAATCAGCCAGGTGATCGGCGCCTGCAAGTTCACGAGACTCGCAGACGTCGAATCTGGCCCCGTGGAAGCGTTCCTGGTGGGTATCCAGCAGGACCGGCGGGACAAGAGCGGCAAGGTCACAAAGGCCGGCGTGGCGAACCGTACCCGCAACACGTACCTGATTTCACTCCGGGCGTTCATCAACTGGGCGGTGGACACGAAGCGCATGGGCTACAGCCCGCTCGATTCGATCGCCCTGCTGTCTGAGGAGGTCGACCAGCGGCGCGAACGGCGGGCGGCGACGGCCGACGAGTTGGTGAGGCTCGTTACTGCCGCCCGCCGGCGCCCCCTGACCGTCGCCAAGGCGTTGGTGAAGCACCGGGGCCACATGCTGACCGACGAAGGCCGCCAGCGGCTCGGGCTGGAGCGGGCCTTGATCTACAAGACGCTGGCCCTGACCGGCGTCCGCGTGGGCGAGCTGCGAGAATCGACCTGGGGTGACTTCGACCTGAAGGCCGGTTGGCTGAACGTACCCGCCAGAACGGCGAAGAATGACCAGGCCGCGGACGTCCCGCTCGGGGACGCGCTGGTCGCCGATCTGAAGGGCTGGTCGCAGGAACAAGGCCGGCCGGGGCCGGACGCTCGCGTGTTCGCCATCCCCGCGGACCTGTGCCGGGTGCTGAAGAAAGACCTCGCGTTTGCGGGCATCCCCTACAAGACGCGGGACGGATATTTTGACGTGCACAGTTTGCGTCACACCACGGGGACCGCCCTGGCGAACGCGGCGGGCATCCCCGGCAAGGTCGCTCAGAAGTTCATGAGGCACAAGACCCGGCGGTTGACCGAAGATACCTACGTTGACAAGCGGCTCGTCGATCTGCGGCGGGCCCTGCCTGCCCTGCCCGACGTCCCGATTCCCCACCTGGACGGCCCCGACGTTGAAGCACTCCGGGCGACGGGAACCGACGGCCGGACAGCCCAAAAGCTACCACCAGGTAGACCGGAAACACTACCCGCCGGTAGTCTGCGGGGCGGATTGCGGGGCGTGAATCTGCGCCGCAAGGGGGCGAGCAGTGGTCCTGATCGGTCAATCGACGAAAAACCGACGGATGCAAAACAGGCCGGAAACACGAGCGTAAACGGCTGTGGTGACAAGCATTTGGCCCCAAGGGGGCGAGCGGAAGTCCTCAGTGGTCAAGGTGCCAACTCAACTGACCCCGACGAGATTCGAACTCGTGTTGCCGGCGTGAAAAGCCGGTGTCCTGGGCCACTAGACGACGGGGCCGACCGATCCATCCGGGACGTTACGCCGGATCAGAACGGTGAAGCGGCAGACCCATCGGAGGCGGGCCGGACCGCTCAGCAGTTCCCGGAAGTATAGCCACCGACGCGCGCTCGTGCAATCACGGCGAGGCCTCACGCCGGCGGCGGGTGCCCCCGCCAGGTCGTGGCGACATTCGCGGGCCCGCGGAGTGAGAAAGTGGGAAAGTGGCAAAGTGGCAAAGTGAGAAAGTATGAACGCCCTGGGGCGCAGCATTCGCTTGCGCTTTCTCACTTTTTCACTTTCGCACTTTCACACTTTCACACTTTCCCACCTCACAGGGCACCCGCCGGGCGGACCACGGAACCTCGGATGCACCCGCCGCGGCGGGCGTCAGAATGCTGGTGCCATCAGGCGGCGGGCGTTTGGGCCGCCGGGAATAAACGTCAGGCGCCGGCGGGTGTCGGCGGTCGGCTCAATCTCGATCGTCAGCCGATCATCGGGCAGCAGGTCGACGACGCGGTCAGCCCACTCGACGACGACGGCACCGTGGCGGCACATCTCGTCAAAACCGATGGCGTCGAGATCGTCGCTGCCGCGCAAGCGGTACACGTCGATGTGATAGATGTGCAGGGCGTCGGGGCGGCCGGCGGCGTCGTACTCGTTGACGATCACGAACGTCGGACTGTTCACCTGCCGCAGATCGCTCACCCCCGCCCCGGCGGCGACGCCCTTGACCAGCGTCGTCTTGCCTGAGCCCAGGGGGCCGACCAGCGCGACCACGTCGCCGACGCGCAGGTGGGACCCGAGCCGGCGACCTACCCGCCGCGTGGCCTCGACGCTGTCGCAATCGATCGTGGACGGCCCGTTCATTTGAAATGCTCGTAGCCCCGCGGCTCGAGCGGCTCGCGACGGCCGTCCGGATGCACGAGGGTCATGGTCGACTGGCCCTCTCGCGTCGGCACGATCCGCCCCACCGGGATCAACAGAAACCGTTCGTGCCGGAGTCCCTCCGTGCCGACGACGAGCAACTCGAAGTCCTCACCGTCGTGCAGGGCGTGCTCCAACGGGGATCGACCGTCGGTCTTTGCCTGAGTGCGGGCGGCGTCGCTGATCGCCTTGGCCAGCTCGGCCGCGTCGAGTTCGGCATGGCAGCCCGACGCCAGACACAGGCGAGGCAGGTCCATGGACAAACCGTCGGAGATGTCCATCATCGCGTGCAGGCCGGGGTGATGGATGAGGCGAGCGGCCAGATCGATTCGCGGCGTGAACGTCAGATGGTGGCCCGCGAAGCTGCCGCCGAGGGGCCCGCTGATGTAAACGGTGTCGCCCGCAACGGCGCCGCTCCGGCGGATCGGCCCGCGGACGGACATCGGTTCGGCGATGACGGCCACGTCGATCACCAGCGGGCCGTTCCAACTGTTCGTGTCGCCGCCGGCGATGGCGCAGCCGAATTCGTCGGCGATGGCCGCCAGGCCCTCGTACAGGCGTTTCACGTCATCCATCGACAGGCCGTCGGGCAGGGCCACGCTGACGACGGCGGCCCGCGGCTGGCAGGCCATGCCGGCACAGTCGCTCAACGAGCAGGCGAGGGCCTTGCGCCCGATCAAGTCATAGGCGTGCCGCCGGGTATCGAAGTGCACGCCGTCCATCAGCATGTCGGCGGTGATGGCTACGAGGTTGTCGTCGACGTGAACGGCCGCCATGTCATCGCCGATCCCGATGGGCACGCCGGGGGCACTGCCGCCGAAGCGGGTCCGCAGCCATTCGACCAAAACATTCTCGCCTTTGCTCATACTCTCACATCACCTGCGATCGTCGCGCCTGATACTCCGTCACGTACTCGGGGTCTGGATTTCCAGGCATGGGAACTCAGTCCTTCACGTCCAGGATGCGCTTCCAGTATTCGATCTGTTTGCGGGTCGCTCTCGGCCCGCCGCTGCCCTCGCTGCGATAGCGGGCGACGACGTTGCCGGCCCCGAGGTAGTCGTAGACGTCCCGCTCGATGCGGTCGCAGGCCGCCTGGAACGCCGCCAGCTTCAGGTCGCGCAACTCGCAGCCGGCCTTCTCGCACGCCGCCACCAGCCGGCCCACGATCTGGTGGGCCTGGCGGAACGGCACCTGCTTGCCGACGAGGTACTCGGCCAGGACGGTCGCGTCGAGGAACCCGAACTGCGTGGCCACCCGCAGGCGGTCGATGTTGAACGTCGTGTTCCGTACGACGGCGGCGGCAATCCGCAGCGAATCCCGCAGCGTGTCGTGCCCGCTGAACAGGTGGATCTTGTCCTCCTGCAGGTCTCGGTTGTAGGCCTGGGGCAGGCCCTTGGTCAGGGTCATCATGCCCACCAGGGCGCCGAACACCCGGCCGGTCTTGCCGCGGACCAGTTCCAGTACGTCGGGGTTGCGTTTTTGGGGCATCATCGACGAGCCGGTGCAGAAGGCGTCGGCGATGCGGATGAACTGGAACTCGGTGGAGGCGTACAGGATCCAATCCTCGGCCAGCCGCGACAGATGACCCGCACAGATGGCGGCGGCGGCCAGAAACTCGGTGATGAAATCGCGGTCGCCGGTGCCGTCGATGCTGTTGCGGCTGACCTCGGCGAAGCCCAGTTTCCGAGCCACTGCTTGCCGATCGATGGGCAGCGTGGAGCCGGCCAGGGCCCCCGACCCGAGGGGGCAGACGTTCACCCGCTTGCGGGCGTCGGCGAACCGCTGGCGGTCGCGGTGGAACTCCTCGACGTAGGCCAGCAGGTACGCCCCCACCGTTACCGGCTGGGCCCGCTGCATATGGGTGTAGGCCGGCATGATCGCGTCGGCGTACTTCTCGGCGGAGGCGAGCAGGGCCGCCTGCAAGTCCCTCAGCAGCGGACAGACGTCCAGGTCGATCGCGTCGCGGGTGTACAGCCGCAGGTCCAGCGCCACCTGGTCGTTGCGGGACCGGGCGGTGTGCAGGCGTTTGCCCGGCTCGCCGATCCGCTCGATCAGGGCGGCCTCGATGGCCATGTGGATGTCTTCGCAGGCGGCGTCCCACTTGAACCTGCCGGCAACGATCTCCTCGCCGATGGCTGTCAGCCCCCGCCGGACCTTCGCGCAGTCGGCCTTGCCGATCAGGCCCACTTCCGCCAGCATCTCGGCATGGGCAATGCTCCCGGCAATGTCGTATTTCCACAGGCGGCGATCGAACGACAGGCTCTCGACAAAGCCCTCGGTCAGCTTGTCCGCCGCCTGGGAGAACCGTGCCTGCCAGCTTTTCTGTCGCGATCCTGCCATGATCCGTGTCCGTGCTCCGGGACGCCAAGCCGACGGCGTCCGCCCCCCTTTTCGGTGGGATCGTATGTCGTGCCATCCCGGCGGTCAACGCGGTTGTGGCAGGCGCGCCTCGTGGGCCCGCGGCCCAACCGTGTGGCCCAAGCGTGCGGCTCCGCCGGCCTCGGCTGGGTGTTTCGGGGGCGGAAGCGCAGCCGGGCGAGACACGGCCGGGGGCGGCTGTGCCACAAGTCTTCCTTCCGCACCCGCCTTGCCGTCAATTCGTCGGTTGCGCGTATAATACGACGGATGATTTCGTGCCGCGACCGACTGGCTCGGGCTCGTCTGATCATCGGCCTGGTGGCGGCCGCCCACCCGGCCATCGCCTGGGCGGCCCAGCCGGACACCAAACCGCCGTCGAAACCGCCCCCCGCCGCGTCCGACAAACAAGTGCTGCCCGCCGACGACGCCCAGGAGCGGCAGTTGCTTCGCGTCGCCGGCGAGGGCTTTACCGTTCGGCGCACGCCGCACTTCGTGATCGCCTTCAACGCCGATCCCGGCCTGGTCGACTCGTTGTCCACCCGCCTCGAACAGACGTACGCCTCGGTCGACCGGTTCTGCCGGCAGAGCGGTTTCGCCGTCCGGCCGCTGAAGCAACGACTCGAGGTCCTGTTCTTCGACACCTGGCCCGACTACGAGCGGTACGGGCGGCGGTTGCAGTTCAACTGCGCGGGCACGTATGGCTTCTACTACGAGGGGACGAACCGTTCGGCCTTCTTCAACGTCGAGAACGATCCGCAACTGATCAAGATGCAGGCCTCGATCGTCTCCGCCCGCGAGAACGTGGCCCGCATGGAGGAGACGCTCAAATCCATCCGCGGCAACCAGCCGATCGAGATCACGTACTCCGACGGCCGCCGCCTCCGCGTGACCAAGGCCCAGGCCAAGGAGCACCTCGAGTCCGCCCGTCGGGACCTCAAGAAGCTGGACGGACAGCGGCAGATCTACTGCGACCGGATCAACCGCACCGTCTTGCAGCACGAACTCGCCCACCAAGTGTCGTACAACACCGGGGTCCACGTGCGGGGTGCCGCCAACCCCAAGTGGCTGGTCGAGGGGCTGGCGTGCATGTTCGAGACCCCGCCGAACGCCGGCAGCAGCGGCAGCGGCATCGCCACCATCAACCAGGCCCGGCTCAAGGATTTCCGCCAGGCGGTTGTCGGCGATGCCGATCGGGCGAGCCCGACGTCGGAGATGTACGCCGCCGCCGTCGCGGCCGGGCGGATGACGGTCGTCACGGACCTGATCCGCGACCCGGACCTGTTCGAGGAACGGGGCGAGCGGGGAGCCACTCACTACGCGGCCGCCTGGGCCCTCGTGCATTACCTGCACCGCACGCAGAACAAGGCGCTTCCCGGCTATCTGAAGGACGTGGCCTCGCGAAGGCCGGGCGCGGAATGGTCGGCGGACGAGGAATGGGACCTGTTCGTCAGGCACTTCGGCGTGGTCGACGACGCCTGGACCGGACGGTTCAGCAGCTACATCCTGCGCCTGCCGTATCGCTCGACGCCGGGCGATTTCCAGTGATCTGGTTGTGCTGAGAGCGGCCGGCGGATACGCTGATGGCCGGCGTAGCCGAGCGATTGCGCTCGCCGAGGGGGCGGCACTCGGTCGGCGGTTCAGTTCATCGACAAGCGGTTCAACGAGGAAAGGTACATCATGAATCGACGCGGATTTCTCAAGTCGACGGCGGCCGCGGCGGCGGCGGGGTTCTCGATGCGCTACCTGGGTGGCTGCTCGCAGGCCGCGGGGCCGGCGGCGGCGGTCCGGCCGGCGCGGCTCGGGGCCAACGAGCGGTTCAAGGTGGCGTTCATCGGTTGCGGCGGACGGGCCAACCAACTCATGACCACCGAGGACCTGGCCGTTCACGCGGACATCGTGGCGGTGGCGGACTGCTTCCTGCCCCGGATCGAGGAGCGGGCGAAGAAGGTGCCCGGCTCGGAGAACTGGAGGCGATACCAGGACTACCGCCAGTTGCTCGACAAGGAGAAGCTCGACGCGGTGTTCGTGCCGACGACGACGCACGCCCGGGCGCTGGCCGCGACGCACGCGATGCAGGCGGGGCTGGACGTGTATGCGGAGAAGCCGGTGTGCCTGACGATCGCCGAGGGGCGGTACCTGGTCAATGCGGCCCGGCATTACAAGAAGGTGTTCCAGGTGGGGACGCAGCAGCGGTCGATGCCGCCGAACGTCTACGCGAGCAAGCTGGTGCGGGAGGGGGCGATCGGCAAGATCAAAGAGGTGATCGCCTGCAACTTCCTCGCCCCGAACAAGTGGCAGCCCAAGCCGGCCGAGCCGATGCCGGACGGGCTCGACTGGGACAAGTGGTGCAACCAGACGGAGCTGCGGCCGTACCGCAAGGAGCTGCAGTTCGGCTGGGCCCAGTGGGGCGATTATGACGGCGGCGGCGTATCGTGGGGCGTCACCGGCTGGGGCACGCACGCTCTGGACCAGGTGCAGTGTGCCCTCGGCACGGACTACACCGGGCCGGTCGAGATCTGGCTGGAGGAGCCTGGCCCGCAAGGCAAGGTGACGATGAAGTATCCGGACGGGACCCTGCTCAAGCTGCACGGCCCGAAGCGCGACCTCGCGGACCTGGGGGCGATCTTCGTGGGCGAGAAGGGCACGATCGAGATCAAGCGCGGCTCGTTTACGTCGACGCTGCCGGAGCTGCTCGAGAACCAGCCGCCGACGATCGACGCCAACGTGCCGGGCGAGGTGAAGTGGCACATCGCGAACTTCTTCGACTGTATCCGCAGCGGCAAGCGGCCCAACGCCGACATCGAGATCGCCCACCGGTCGACGACGGTGTGCTACCTGGTCAACATCTGCCGCGACCTGGGCCGCAAGCTCCGCTGGGACCCCAAGGCCGAGAAGTTCGCCGGCGACAAGGAAGCCGACAGGATGCTGAGCCGCGAGCGGCGCAAGGGCTACGAGCTGCCGAACATCGGCTGGCTCTGAGATCGCTCGACTGCCCGCGAGACGCCGTAGCGTTCGTGGCCGCGCGTCAGTCGGACGAGCCAGACGACCGCGACCGCCAGCGCCGCGGCGTTGAGCAGGACGCCGGCGGCGGCGAGGTCGAGCAGCTTGGGGGCTAAGCGGACGATCAGCAGCAGGACAGCGGCGACGCCGATGGCTGTCCACGACCACGACGGGTGCGCGGCGGGGACGGCGACTTGCGGCGGGAAGGTCGCGGTGGCGGCGGCGCTCCGGCAGGCGGCGTCGAGGGCCTGCAACTGATCGAACTCGGCCCGCAGGGCGGGGTCGGCGTCGACGGCGGCCCGCACCTCGGCGGCCCTCGACGGTGTCAGTTCGCCATCCAGCAGTGCGGACAGTTCGGCGGGATCGACAGGGTTCATAGCTCCTCCAGACGCATGTTTCGTGCCAGTGCCTTGCGGGCCAGGTGCAGACGGGACATCACCGTGCCCTCGGGGATGTCCAGTGCCGACGCCAGTTCGCGATAGGCCAGGCCGGCAAAGTAGCGCAGCCGCAGGATTTCGCGGTGCTCGTCGCTGAGCGCGGCCAGAGCGTTGGCCAGCACCTGCCAGCTATCCCCAGGCCCGGCGGTTTCACCGACCGGCTCGTGGCCTTCGATCGCGACCGTCCGGGCCGCCTGACGGTGACGCAAAGTGTCGATGCAGCAGTTCCGCAGGATCGTGAACCACCAGCCCTTGAACGGCCGAGTCGGATCGAACGTCCCGCTGCGTTCGAGGCCCCGCAGGGCGGCCTGCTGGACGGCGTCCTCGGCGTCGGTGCGGTTGCGGAGGATCGCGCGGGCATAGCCGGCGGCCTGACCGAGCAGCGGCTCGATCAGGCGGCCATAGTCGTCGGGCTGGATCGTCTTGCGTGCGGTCACCGCCGTCTCCCGCGAGGATGCGTCGCTAAACAGGAACGCAGATCGAGTCATGTACCAGCACGAAGCGCAAGCGAGTGCTCCTTGCGCCGTTCGCGCCAACAGATGGGCACTCGCTTGCGCTTCGTGCTGGTTGAGTCGCACCGGGTCAAACGGTTCATCCGACGCCCCTACTCAGTGATCCGGGCTCCGATGCGGCGCTGGCTGCGTTGTCGGTGCTACCCGTCGCTTGCGCTGCGGGCTCTGATGCGCATCCCGCCGATTCATCCGAGCTGCTGCAGCAGATGGAACAACCGAGCGAACTTCTCGTGAAACGCGACGACGACGACGATGAATGTAACCGCGTAGAGGCCAACGATCACCAATGCCGCCAACCCGAGGCGACGGCCTCGTGTCCCGGGGGACAACCCCCTGAGCGAAACGACGGCGAGCACGGCCGCAAGGACGGCTTTCTCCACGCCGAGCAGGCTGATGAACGCGACGATGCTCATCGCCAGCGCCGCCGTTGCCAGGCCGGCCCGGCGCCCCTGCTGGTAGGCTCTGTCCAGTACGTCGGTCCCGATCTCCCCCGGCTTGTATGGTTCGGTCATGGTCAGGCTCCTTGGCGGGCATCGCCTTGATGCTCCACACGTCACTACGGACAAGCCCGGTGGCGTATTCGCGCCGTAGGCCGGGCAGGGAGATTCGAGGCACGAGAAGAGCAACGGTTCGTCCTGGACTTTCGAGTTGCGAAGAAGGCGGGCAGGATGCCCGCCTCCCAAGAAGACGCCGGTGAATGCCTCTCGCCCGGCCCCGGAGGCCGACGGACTGTGGCCGACGGGCTGAAATTGGGTTCGTCGGCGGGGGGTGACTCAAGCAGGGCTCGATATCGACCAGAGAAGGGTGGACTCTCGCGGGTGGAAATGCTTCGTGGTCCGGTTGTCGGACTGCTCCTGTCAGGGCTATCTCGGAGGGTGTGTGAGAAGCCCCAGGCTTGTCGGAACCGCGACCGTGAGGGAGCGGCATTCTGCTTCCCCGGGCGTTGTCCGCCCCGGTCCGTCCGACGGGCGCGGTTCGGAAAGACCTCTCACGCACGCTCCGGGACGTGGAGTTGAACCGCAAAGACGCGGAGAACGCGAAGAAGATGGCGGCGGTTCAGCCGGTTCTTGTTGTCTTGAGCAGCAGCGTCACGATCTGGTGCGGCTTCATGGACACCTCCGCGGCGGCCTGACGGTCGATCGCGATTCGACGGCCGGTTGGACGTTCCAGCAGGTCGCAGACGTGCAGGACGTCGCCGCGTCGGGCGAAGGGCAAGGTCAGCCGGGCCGTCAGCGGGTCGGGATCCGCGCTCCACAGCCGCAGGACGAGGCCCTCGTCGGATTCCGCGGGTTTCATGGCGACCAAGTGGACGAGATCGGGCTCGACCCGCAGCAGCGAACGGCTGGCTTCGGCAGGCCGGCCGCGGACCACGGTGCCCAGGATCGGTCGGAAGACCTCGATGCCGCCGCGAGCCAGGCCGCCATCCCAGTCGTCGTTGCCGGTGGGCCGCAGAATGAATTCATACGACAAATCCCCCGACTGCTGCGGGGCCAAACCGGTGCCCCGGCCGCCGTTGAACAACGTGGCGTAAAGAACCCCGTTCGCGTACTCGCGGGCGTCGTCGAACCGGTACGCGCCGGGAGCACTGAACCCGATCATCGGAGTATCCAGCGGGTAGAAGTTCACGCCCGCATGCTGGCACTCGATCCGTACGCCGCGGTGCACGGCCAGGTGGGCCGTGTTGACGCCGCGGAGAAAGCCATGACCGCCCTGGACGAGGTGCGCGATGCGGTCGATGAGCACCCAGGGCTCGCTGCCATAGAGGGGGAAAAAGCCGTAGCCCGCCCCGACGGTGGCCGGCTGGCCGCTCAGCAATGCGATCCGCACGTGCAGGTCGCGGCAACCGCGATAGACCGTGAACGTCGAGCGATATCGGTGAACGTCGTCGCTGCGGCCGCTTGGTGCCTCGCGCTGGGGACAGGCGGCCTCCACGATGACGCGCGACCTCAACGGCCCGATCTCGGGCACGACCGTGGCCGGGCCGCCGCCCACGGGGCCGAAATCGGTCACCTCATCGCGGTCCGGCCCGCTCAAGAAGCCCGCGGTCGCCTCGGCGCAGTTGCCGCGTACGCGGCGGGCGAACTCGCGGAGGCGCCGGCTGGCGGGAACCTCGTACAGGTAGGTGCCCATCGGGAACTCGACCTCGTTTGAGCACCACTGCATCGAGCGGGCCCGGTCGTGCCAGCGGCACATCCCGCCGGCGGCGTGGAACTGGAGCGAGTAGGACTCGAAGTGAAGCGTGAATTGTCGCTCGTTCCAATCCGCCGGGGAGCCGGGCTGGTGGCGGCGGCCGACCGGCTTGACCTCCAGATAGAGGTATCCGCCCGCGGGCACGGCCGGGGCGATGAATTCGATCCGGCCGGCCTCGCGGAGGTACGGCACGGCGGAGCGCGTGCCGGCGTCGATCAGCTCGAAGTCGCCGGTCGGCAGGCCGGCGTCGCCCATCCGCACCAGCCCGCCGCGGGGCCAGCCGGCGACGTTGAACAGCACGACGCCGACGTCGCCGCGGCCCGCCGCCAGTGCGCCCGCCGCGGCCCGCAACGCCTGCGACTCCAACCGGTCAGTAGTCCGCCGACCACGATGGGCGAGGGCAACCTTGTCCTGCCGACGGCCCGGCCCGGCATCGGTCGTGTGCTCCACGTACCGCGACAACAGCTCATAGCCGCGGCGGTATGCGTCTCGCTCCCTGGACGACGGGCCCACGCCCGACGCCGCCGCCGCCAGCGTGCGAACGATCTCGGCCGCGGGCAGCCGGTCG
>JACQVT010000671.1 GCA_016209665.1 Planctomycetota bacterium
AGCTTGATGAGGATGTTGAGGCTGGGGCCGGAGGTGTCCTTGAACGGATCGCCCACGGTGTCTCCGACGACGCCGGCTTTATGGTCCTCGGAGCCCTTGCCGTAGATGATCTGGTCCGGCCGGCCGGTCTTCATCGCCAGTTCCGCCCGGGCCACCATGGCGTCGCGCACCACCGGGGGCAGCTTCTCGCGGACGGACGCGTCCTCGACGATGTCCTTGGCCTTGATCTTGCCGTAGGTCTCGATGAGTTTCTTGGCGTTGTCCCAGGCCCCGCCGGCGTTGGCCATGAAGATCGCGACGGCAAAGCCGCAAGTCAGACCGCCGGCGAGCAGGCCCATGACGCCGGGCACGCCGAACAGCAGGCCCACGACGACGGGCAGGATGATGGCCAGGAGGGAGGGGAAGATCATCTCGCGCTGGGCCCCGGCGGTGGAGATGGCCACGCAGTTGGCGTAGTCCGGATACTGGTGGTTGTCCACGGTGACGCGCTTGGGCCAGTTGTCGGGATTCTGAACGAAGGCTTCATCCTTGCCCTGTCCGCGCAGGGATTGACGGATGATCTCGAACTGTCGGCGGCACTCGATCATCATGCGGTTAGCGGCCCGGCCCACCGCCTTCATGGTCAGCGAGCAGAACAAAAACACGAGCAGCACGCCCGCGAAGAGCCCGCAGAGCACCTTGGGGTTCATCAGGGTGACATTGTAGAACGCCATGAACTGTTCGAGCGAGGCCTTGTGGGCGGATACCAGCTCGAGGGTGTGTTGCTCGGATTGGCCGTCCCCGCTCGTCGCGAAGGACGCGTGCCGGACGTAGCCTTCCTCCTTGCTGGCGGCCGGCCCGAGCTGCAGTTTCGTCTTGCCGGGCTCCATCGCCGCGCTGACCGGCAGGCTCCAGTCGGAAAAATCGAGGGCCATGTACGACTCGAAATCCTTGGGGGCCTTGCCGGTGCCGATGCGCGTGCCGAACTTGCCGAAGCCCATGTAGACGACCTCGTCGGGCGCGGGCGCGGTGATCATCGTGGCGACCTGATCGCGGGCCTGGTAGATCTGTCCGAACCGCACTTCCTCGATGTAGGCGGCCAGCAGCGCCAGGGCGGTCAGGGCGGCCGATCCGATGGCAAAGCCCTTGCCGGTGGCGGCGGTGGTGTTGCCCAGGGCGTCGAGGGCGTCGGTCCGCTGGCGGACCTCCGGCGCCTGGCCGGTCATCTCGGCGTTGCCGCCGGCGTTGTCGGCGATGGGCCCGTAGGCGTCGGTGGCCAGGGTGATGCCGAGCGTGGCGAGCATGCCCACGGCGGCGAAGCCCACGCCATAGAGTCCGAGCATGAAGTCATAGCCACCGCCCGCGAAGATGAAGGCCAGGAGGATAGCGGCAATTATGGTGGCCAGCGAGGCCCAGGTGCTCTTCATGCCCAAGGCGATGCCGCCGATGATAAGCGTCGCTGGCCCGGTAACCGCCTGGGCGGACAGTTCGCGGGTGGGTTTGTAGTCGTAGCTGGTGAAGTACTCGGTGGCCTTGCCGATGATGACGCCCGCGGCGAGGCCGCACACGATGCTGCCCCAGATGCCGTACCACCTGACGTGATAACCGTCGGCGGTCTCGGGGATGCCTGCCAGGAGCAGCCAGCACACGAAGAAGCCGGCGATAGCGATCAGGAGGCTGCTGCCGTTGATCCCTCGGTTCAGGGCGGCCATCAGGACGCCCATGGTGGCCTTCTCCTCGGTCCGGACGATCTTGATGCCGACGACGGACAGGACGACGCCGATGCCCGCGAGCACCATGGGGGCGGTGAGGAAGCGGATGGCCGCCGTCGATCCGGCCGAGCTGGTTTCCGAACCGAACAGGGCGGTGGCTGCCGCCACGCCGAGGGCGGCCGTGGACAGGATCGAGCCGGCGTAAGACTCGTACAGGTCCGCGCCCATGCCGGCCACGTCGCCGACGTTGTCGCCGACGTTGTCGGCGATGGTGGCCGGATTGCGGGCGTCGTCCTCGGGAATCCCCGCCTCGACCTTGCCCACGAGGTCGGCCCCGACGTCCGCGGCCTTGGTGTAGATGCCGCCGCCGACGCGGGCGAACAGGGCCTGCGTGGAGGCACCCATGCCGAACGTGAGCATGATGACGGTGATCGTCGAGAGGGTCAGCTCGGTGCCATAGTAGAGCACCAGGAACCAGCCGCAGATGTCCAGCAGGGCGAAGCCGACCACGACGAGACCCATGACGGCACCGGCCCGAAAGGCGACGGTCAGTCCGTCGTTGAGGCTCTTGCGGGCGGCGGCGGCGGTGCGATTGCTGGCCAGAGTGGCGGTTCTCATGCCCAAAAAGCCGCACAAGCCGCTGAAGAAGCCGCCGGTGAGGAAGGCGAACCACACGATCTCGTTCTGGACCTGGAGGCCGTAGGCCATCCAGGCCAGGATGGCGGCCAGGCAGATGAACACCAACGCCACGACCTTGTACTGCCGTTTCAGGTACGCCATGGCCCCGGTGCGGACGTGTCCGGCGATCTCGATCATGTCCGGGTCGCCGGGGTCCGACCCCTTCACCTCTTTGTAGAACGTCCAGGCGAAATACAGGGCGATCAACGACCCCACGGGGGCGAACACCCACCACCACACGGGGATGCCGGGGCGGTTGATTTCAGCCTGGGCCGCCGCGGCAGCGTCCGGGGCCGTCGCCGTGGTCTGTGCCCAGGCCGCCCCGGCTGCAAGAAGCCCTGCCAGGATCATCAGGGTGACGAAAAGGGTCCGAGACTGCGTCTTCGATCCGAGCATCTTCGCTCCTTCTGGAATAGACTGTCGTCCTCACAGTGTCAGACACGCGGAAGGTCCGACACTATGCTCACGTGGACTCATGGCGGGGCTGGCGATCAATCCGGCGGCCCGGCTGCCCCGCGCCACAGCACAGCCGACGCTGCCAGATACGAGTACTTGGTTTCGAGCAGATCCCTCAATGATTCCGTCGCGGCCCGGCGGAAGTGCGTCTGGCCTCCGTCAGGTTCTGCGGATGCTCACAAAGCATCGTTCGGCAATCCGTAAAGAGCACTCTTTCAGTCTGAGTGGCTGCCGGGCTCCCCCCGGGGCGGCACGTCAGCAGAGACTGAGGCCGGCTTATCGCCTGCGGCCCATGCTGGGCGGGACGCCCCGCTGATCGCGCTTGGCCGACTTCCGCATTCGCCGTCGGCGTCGCTCGCTCGGCTTCTCGTAGTAGCTGGTCCGCTAGATTTCCTTGGTCAAGCCTTCCTTCTCGCACA
>JACQVT010000645.1 GCA_016209665.1 Planctomycetota bacterium
CACCCGGGGCGGCGTCGGCGGAGTCGCCGTGCGAGGCAGCTACCTCTACTGGGGAGACGGCGACTATTTCGTGATCACCAACCTCTCCAACGAGAGGCAGCCCGTCGAGGTTTCCCGCATCCGTCTCTGGCCGCACTTCATCGGCGGGATCGTCCTGAGGGGCGATCTGGCCTACGTCGGCTGCTGGGGCGGCACGGTCACGTTCTTCGTCTATGACATCTCCAACCCGCTCAGCCCGGTCCAGGTCGGTCAGTTCGTCGACGTCGTCGAGACGAACGCTCTGTTCCTGATGGGCAACTACGCATTCATCGCCGGCGGGGGCGGCGGTCTGGTGACGGCGAACATCTCCGACCCGACCCAACCCACGGTGGTGACCCGAACGGACGTACCGCTGTGGCCCGGGACCAACAACGCCTGGGAATCCGCCGTGACCGGCAACGGGCGATGGCTCTTCCTGGGGGCGGGCGAGAACTACCCCAAAACGCCCACCCAGGACAACTACACCCGCGGCGGGATCTTCTCGCTGGAGGTTTTCAATCACGACGTGGACGACACGGGCCCGAGTTCCTGGAGCCGCTGCTCGCTGGGCGAGGCGGCGTGGGACACCCAGTACGACGGCGACCTGCTGCCGACGGCGGCCTCGCCCGCCTGGAAGGTGCTCAACGGCTCGGAATCCTGGGCCAGCGCCTCCGGGGGCGTGCTGCGGATCAACGACACCGGCACCGCCACGAACGACCGCATCCGCTGGTGGCGGAACTGGGACGCCACCAATGTCCGTGGGGCGACGGTGCTGGTTCGGGCCCGCTGCGATTCGGTCCAGCAGAGCGGCACCATCAACAACCTCACCCTCGAGGACGGCCGCTACGTCGAGGACTTCGCGATTCTGCCCGATCGAATCCGGGCCAACCGGTCCAATCTCAACTACCTGCTCGACGGCACCCAGTGGCACACCTATCGCATCACCACGCAGGGCACGCAGTTCAAGGTCTACATGGACGAATCCGCCAACCCGGCCATCACCGGCCCGCTCTCCTCGGGCACCCAGCGGGCCCGGGTGATCTTCGGCGCGGACTCCGGGGCGTCGCGCCAGGACCTTTCGTTCGACTTCATTACCTGTGCGTCGGAAGGTCCGCAGACCCCGCCGCCGGCGGTCCTCGGCTCGACCGTCAACGTCAGCCTGGACGTGCGGGAAACCGCGGGCAAGGGTTCGTTGAGCGGCCTCAACCCGGACACGGCCACGTTCCACTGGTCCAACGACGGTGGGGCCACGTGGAGCCGGGGCGGTGGCTCACTGTGGGACTGCCGCTACGAGGCCGACGCGATGCCCGAGGCGTCGGCCACGGTGCCGCGGTGGGAGGTCTTCGAGGGCCTGACCAGCCTGGCCCAGGCCGCCGGCGGCATCCTGCAGATCGATGACAACAGCACGGTGTCGGGCTCGAAGATCAAGTGGATGCGCTCGTGGGGCGCGGTGCCGTCCATCGGCACCACCATGCTCGCCCGGGTCCGCTGCACGGCCATCGGCGGGGACACCACCTTCCTCGGCAACCTCTTCGTCGAGGACGGCCTGCACGTCGAGCAGTTCAAGATCATGACCGACCGGATCGTGGCCGCCAACGCCGGCCTGACCTACATGCTCGACGGGACCGCGTGGCACGTCTACCGGATTACCACCCGCGACAACGAGTTCAAGGTGTACGTCGATGAGGCCCCCGCGCCGGTGCTGACCGGTGCCCTCGCCTCCCCCAGCTCGATCAACCGCGTGATGTTCGGCAGCGGGGCCAGCGCCGGTACTCAAGTGATCGAGTTCGACTACGTTTACTACGGCACGATGGGCGACCAGGCGCCGGGGACGTTGCCGCCGTCCAGCCCCGTGCAGGTGACCTGCTCCGCCGGCATGGGCGCGGAGCGCGGGACGGTCACGGCCTACGGCATGCCGCTGGCCCCGCGTTCGGACCTGCTCAACCGGTTCCGCTTCTCGCTGCGCGATCTGGCGGGCAACACGGGCTTCAGCCCGGTGTACATCATACGCGTCCACGGCCGGATCCCCGATTACGACAACGATAATGACGTGGACCAGGAGGACTTCGGCGCGTTCCAGGCCTGTCTCGCCGGCCAGGGCACGCCGCCGCTACCCGGCTGTCAGCCGATGGACCTGGATGACGACCAGGACGTGGACCAAGACGATTTGGAGATACTTGTGCCGTGCCTGAGCGCCCCGGGCGCGCCCAGTC
>JACQVT010000646.1 GCA_016209665.1 Planctomycetota bacterium
GAAGCTCGACGAGGAGAAGTACTGGGTCCACACCAGCTATAACTTCCCGAAGCTGATCGACGCGTGCGAAAAGGTCGCCCGCCAGGCCGTGGTGAAGTCCGGCGGGAGAGTCGAAAAAGATGGCCACGGGGAGGAGGTGTTCGTCCTGCCGATCGAACAGCCCCGGCCCGGCAGGCTGGAGCAGTGCTGGGAACCCGGCCCGATCGCCGAGAGCAAATTCACAGAGGCCGAGATGGCCGAAATCAAACCGCCACAACCGGCTCCGCGGGAGAACACCCGCGTGGACCTCAGCGCAGCGCTCTCGAAGTTCGCCCCTGGCTGGATGGCCAAGGACTGCGGCGCCCAGATGTCGCCGGGCATTCGCGACGAGCTGGGGAAGAAGAACGTCCTGGTCACCCACCCGCTCAGCGAGACCATGCCGTGCGTGCTGGGGCGGCGGGTGGACGTCCTGCCCGACAAGAAAACGACGCTGCACCTGGTGGTGGGGCACCATCCCGAGGGGGATTGGCTTTTAAGCGTGACGGCCGACCGGGAACTGGTTCGCAAGGTCATCGGCAAGGAGAGCGCCCCCGACGGCTGGACGAGCATCGACGTGGACCTTTCCGAGTACGCCGGCCAGATCATCACGCTGCAACTGATCAACGCGGCCAACGGGTGGTCGTACGAGGCGGCTTACTGGGCGAAGATCGAGATTGAGTAGACAAACGGAAACGCCGGGACTTGAGGAGCGCTTCTGGGGCCGCCATGCCTCCCGTCCTCCAGCGAGGGCCTTGTCCAGCGCGATCAGGTTGGTGATGATTCACGCGGCCATTCCTTCTTCAGTTCCTCCAGATCCACATGGATCACGTCGACCTTCTCCTGAGCCAGAGCCAGGATGAAATCGGTTCGATCCAGCCCGGCGATGCGGGCCCCCTCGTCCTGAGAGATATCTCCGCGGGCGTACCAGCAGATCGCTGCTGCCAGACGCATCTCACGGGCAAATTCCTCCGGCGAGCGTCGCAGCGCGGCGAAGACGTCTTCGGGCATTTCCAAAGTCAGCGTGGTCATGGCAAGCTCCCGGCTGAGTGTAGCAGATTGACACAGCGAACTCCAGACCGGGGGGGTCGCCCCGTGCGTCCTGCAACTCGACGAGATCGAGAAGGGCTTCGGGGGCGCCGGGGACCTCGACGGCGGGGCCGGCCGGCGGGTCTTCGGGACCTTCATCCCTTGACGCGCCGGCCGCCCGTAGGGCGGGTGCCGAAGGCACGCACGCTCCGCGTGCCCCGGCGAGTCAAGGGTCATCAAGTGGCTGAACGACCGGACCAGCCCGGTCTACGTCGTCGCCACCGCGAACCAGGTCCAGTCCCTCCCGCCGGAGCCCCGTAGCCCCGTAGGGTGCGCGCCCGCGCACCAATTCAGGCGAACGGTACGCAATGGCGTACCCTACCCGGCTACCGCAACTCCCCACGCCCGTCAACCGAATGAGTATGGTGTCCCCGGATTTCCTAGCGGCTACCTGAGTCAAGTGGATACCCACATTCCTGGAAACGATTGCGGCGAATGCGCCAAGCCCCAGCGGGGCGACAGACTCTCTTTCGCACGTACGGGCTAGAATGGACTCGCAGAATACGTCAGGCACCCCACGACGGCCCTGTTCACACGCCTATATGAACCCGCGACGGTTCTTCGCACCCTGTGCCTGCGCCGGGCGCCGTTCCGGGGCGGCATTGGCTTGGACCACTCCAGTCGTTTTAGGGCTGGTCAGCCTTCGACTGGACGTCCGCCGGGGGCCGCGGTATGCAGTAAGCTGTGTCCAACGGCCAGCGTACCAATCCGCAAGAAGGCCGGCGCCCGGCCGACCCCTCCGCAAGGACCGAACGAGCGTACCTCATTGGGCTCGCGGCGCTCCTGTTCACGGCCGCGGCCCTTCGGTCATGGAACTTCCCCGGAAACGACTTCGGAAACTTCTACTACGCCGCCACAGTCCGGAGCATGGCAGCCAGTTGGCACAACTTCTTCTACGCCGCGTTCGACCCCGCCGGCTTTCTCGCTGTGGACAAGCCGCCCGTCGCTTTCTGGCTGCAGGTGTTGAGCGTCAAGCTCCTGGGCTACTCGGGTCTGGGCCTGCACCTGCCGCAGGTGATCGAAGGTGTGCTCGCCGTCGCCCTCGTGTACCACCTTACGCGGCGTGCCGCCGGCCCGCGGGCCGGCCTGTTGGCCGGGCTCGTGATGGCCGTGACGCCCGCGACCGTCGCGATCGACCGGGGCAACCTCCCCGACAGTTGCCTCCTGCTGGTGCTTCTGGTGGCGGCGCGGGCGGTCCTTCAGGCGGCCGAAACGGCACGGTTCGGGAGACTCTTGCTCAGCGCCGCGATGGTCGGCCTGGCATTCAACGTCAAGTTCACCGCCGCCTGTCTCGTGCTGCCAACCTTCTACTTGCTCTACTGGCTCGGCGCGCCGCTCGCACGCAGCGCCCGACTTCGGCACCTGGGCGCCGCGACCGCCGTCTTTCTCGCCGTGTCCCTCTCATGGCTGCTCTTCGTGGAACTGACTCCCCCCCAGTCACGCCCCTACGTCGGCGGCACGCAGGACAACTCGCTTGTCAGCCTGGCCTTCGGGCGGCAGGGTCTGCAGCGGATCGCCGGGGGCCCGATGCGCCCGCCGCAGCCGCCCGGCCCCCCTGGTCCGGGTGCTCCTGTCGGTCCGGACTCTGATGTGCTGACGGGCCACGGCGGACGGCCCGGCCCGCTGCGGCTCGCAAACCGCGACATGGCTGGACACATCACGTGGCTCATCCCGTTCGCGGCCCTCGGACTTGTCGCAGCAGCCGCGGCGTCCGGGCCGCGGCAGCCGTGGTCGCGCCTGCATTCGACGCTCCTGCTGTGGAGCGGGTGGTTCGGGACCTATGCGCTCGTCTTCAGCCTCTCCGGAACGCCGATTCATTCCTACTACCTCACGATGTTGGCGCCGCCGATTGCGGCGCTGGTCGGCATCGGGTGCGAGTGCTTTTGCAAGGAAATAAGTCGGGGGCCGCGCTGGCTTCTCGGGGCGCTCGCAGCGATCGGCCTCACGGCCGCGTGGCAGGCGCGAGTGCTGGATACCCATCCGCCGTGGAAGACCGTGCTACTGCCCATCGTGCTCGGAGCGGCCGGTGCGTCGGCGGCCGGATTGTTGGCATCCCAGGCGTGGGGCCGTCGCCCGACAACGAGGCGTCGAGCCGCAGGCGCGGCAATGGCCCTGGGGCTGGGGGCCCTGCTCGTTTGCCCGACCGCGTGGGCCCTGACGCCGGTCCTCGCCCCGGGCGGGCGCATGGTCCCGATCGCCGACCCCGTCCTGCTGCTTCGGCATCCCCGGACGGAGGACGACGCGGATGGAGCCGGGCGCGCGCCCGACGGGACAACCCGGACGTTGATCGACTTCCTCCGCCGCAAGCGCGGGCGCGAGCGGTTTCTGCTGGCCGTCCCCGATATCCACCCGGCCGCGCCGATCATCATCGCGACAGGCGAACCGGTGATGGCCTACGGAGGGTTCTCGGGGAGCGAGCCGATTCTCGCCGCCGACGCCTTCGGTCGGATGGTGAGCGGCGGGGCCGTGCGTTTTGTCTTGTTGTCCGAGCAGCGGCCGCCCGGGCCGGCGACCCCGGGTCGCCCCGACCCCGTCGCCGCGTGGGTCCGCGA
>JACQVT010000647.1 GCA_016209665.1 Planctomycetota bacterium
GCCAAACACGGCACCTACGCTGTCGCCGGCGGCGGGGACGATCGTGGTGCAGCCGTTCGTCACGACGCAGATGATCTCGGGGGCCGACGCGGTGGACTGGCGGGGCGACGGCGACCTGGACATCGTGACCGGCCAGGGGCACGGCGGCAGCGGGCTGCGGTTCTACGAGCGCGACTACATCAACGACTTCGTGAACAAGACCGTGTACGGCAACGACACGTTTCCGGTGGCGACGGTCACGGGGGCCGAGCGGCGGGGCGTGGCCGAGGACCTCGACGGGGACGACGACGTCGACCAGTCGGACTTCGGCATCTTGCAGGCGTGCATGTCGGGCAACGGCCAGCCGTATCCGCCGGGATGCGAGCGGGCCGACCTGGTGGTCGACGGCGTGGTGAACAACGCCGACCTGGACCGCCTGCTGTCGTGCCTGAACGGTCCCCACCAGCCGCCGGCATGCCCGTAGCGCCCGGCGCCCCGCCGGGCGTCCTGCGCCGGAAGACGCCCAGCCCGGGAAGACGTCCGGCGAGGGCGCCGGACGCTACAATTCTCTGCACGCATTCCTCTGGCTGATAGGTGACAGCCGATAGCTGACGGCTTCCCTCACTTCTCATCCTTGCCGTCGTCGGGGCGGGGCGGCGAGGGGAGGCCCTTGGGGCTGTAGCGGACGACGGTGAAGACCAGCGGCTCGGTGCCGGTGTTGGTCAGGCCGTGGAAGACCCACGGTTCCACGTGGAGGCAATCGCCTTTTGACGCGGGGAACTCCTTGCCGGCGAGATGCCAGGTACCGGTGCCCTGGCTGAGGATGAGGTATTCCTCCTCGGCGTGGCGGTGGGCCCGGTGGACGGCCTTACCCGGCTCGACGACGGCGGTGGCGACGAGAACGTCGCGGGTGCCGTGCGACTCGCCGCGGAAGAAGTACCTCATCTCTCCCCACTCGGCCTTGTGGGTGGTTGCCTCCTTCCACGTGACGACGCCGGAGCGGTTGGGCGGCGGCTGGCCGTCGGCGGGCTTCGTGGTGGCCGCCAACACCCAGGCGGCGGTGAAGCTGGCCGCACCGCCGAAGAGAAAGACAACGGATCTATTCGGGCGATGGGACATGATGGCACTCCGTGTAGGGACTGGAGCATTATAGCGAAAGTGAAAATGGGGGATGACAATGGAGAACTGAGAGTGGAGAGTGGAGACACGGGACCTGGGGCCACAGCGTTTCGGCAGAGGCTGGGACGGCGCGATAGAGAGAGTTCGACTGGGGGGGCGGGCGTGGGAACGCGTAAGACATGGGCAGGCGGGGCGGTGGATCGACGCGTGAGGTCAATAGGGAAACATGAATTGTCGGTGGTTTTGTCTTGACCGGGGGGGGAGGACGGGTATACTCGGGTGCTCAGCGAGCACCGTGGGAGCAGACCGTCCGGTGGTGGAACGGAAGCATCCCTGAGCAAACCATCCGGCGGAACGTTCGGCCGGAGGGTGGGTCTGTTACGTGCGTCGAGGGCAGGTGTGGATACTCAGGTGCGGGGGGGCGGAGAGAAAGCCATGATTCGGGCAATGACGGGCATCGTGTTGGTCGTGGCGGGCTCGACGATGGCAGTGACTGGCCCCGGCTTCTCGATCAACGGGGGGGCGGAGATACAGATACTGCCGGGCGGGCACGCGTGGGTGCCGGTCACGGCTGTGGTTCCGCCTGGGACGCCGATGGCGATATACGGCATGAACCTTTATCTGGCAACGCAGGCACCGTTTACCATCGATAGCCTCATCTTGGATACCCCAGGAAGCGGGACGTTCTGGGATGGTAACTCGACGGGGGCCAACGTCTTCACCCACGTCAGCCACTCCTTCGTTCCCCCGGAATATGCTGTCGGGTACGTCACGGTTCCCGCTGACCCGGTTCCGATCGCCGATGGGGTCACCGTCGGCATCCTCAAGGTTGTGGCGCCCGCTGGCATGGGATTTGGCACGACCGGAACCCTGTCAACGATCCTCCCGCCCCCATACGGTCCGCGCCCATCCGACTGGGCGGATCGGCCGGCAGCCTCTCAGGGTCTGGCAGCCTTGCACCAGGGTCTGGCCACCCTTCGCGTCATGCCCGAGCCGGGCGGGGTAATGTTGATGGCGGCGGCGCTTGCCCTGACACAACGACGGCGGATCAGATCGTCGCGACGGTAGGAACCATCTACCCACATACATCGCGATCGGGTCGCGGAGCCGCGCCA
>JACQVT010000648.1 GCA_016209665.1 Planctomycetota bacterium
ACGCCGCGTGGATCCAGATGCACGCGGAGACCTGCCAGGAGGCTTACGACAACGCGATCCAGGCGTTCCGGATCGCCGAGGACGACCGGGTACGGCTGCCGGTGACGGTGTGTCACGACGGGTTCGTGGTGAGCCACACGATGGAGCGGGTGCTGGCGCTGGGCGACGAGGAGGTGCGCGGGTTCGTGGGCGAGTTCGTCCCGCCGGTGGACCTGCTGGACACGCGGAACCCACAGGCCGTCGGACCGCTGGTGATGCCGGACCTGGCGCCGAACCTGTACGCCCAGATCGCCGAGGCCATGCGGCGGGCGGCGGCGGTGATCGAGGAGATCGGGCAGGAGTACGGTCGGCTGACCGGGCGAGCGTACGGCCTGTTCGAGGCGTATCGGCTCGACGACGCCCAGGTCGCACTGGTCGCGATGGGATCGGTGGGCGGGACAGCGCGGGCGGTGGTGGATCTGCTGCGGTCGCGGGGCGTGCGGGCAGGGTTGCTCAAGCTGCGGGTTTTCCGGCCATTCCCCGCCGAGGCGTTGGCGCGGGCGCTGTCCGGGTCGTTTCTGCGGGCGGTGGCGGTAGCGGACAAGGCCGTCGAGTTGGGAAGCGGCGGGCCGCTGTTCAGCGAGGTGACGGCAGCGCTCGCCCTGCGGGCCCGCTCGACCGGGCGTGGGCTGCCGATCCTCATCAACGCCATCCTCGGCGTGGGCGGGCGGGATATCACGATGGCCGACATCAACGCGGTGTTCCGGCGCCTGACGGAGTTGGCAGGCAACGGCATCCAGCCAAACGGCGATCCGGTGTATTTCGTCGATCTGGGCGGGTGCGGAGGCAAGACGCTGGAAACGAGAAACGGCCACCGCGGGGGCGCGGACCGCGGCCCGAGCTTGCGCAGGATCGTGCTGGTGGCCCGAGGCGGACAGGGTGCCAGGACGGCATCGCAATTCCTGGCCCAGCTTGCGATCGAGTCGGGGCAGTATGCCCAGGCCCTGCCCACTTACGGCCCGCAGCGCACGGGAGCCCCGATCAAGGCGTTCGCCAAGCTGAGCGATCGGCCCATCGACGATCGGCAGCAGATCTACGCGCCGGACGTGGTGGTGGTGTTCGATGAGACGCTGCTGGAGACCTGCGCCGACGACCTGCGTGACCTGGCGGACGACGGGGTACTGCTCGTCAACACGCGCCGCACGCCGGCGGACATACGCGAGATGACGGGCCTCGTCGGACGACGCATCCACACGCTCGATGCCACCGGCATCGCGGTGTCGGAATTCGGGGCCAACCTGCCGAACATGGCCATGCTGGCCGCGATGGTACGTATCCTGGGCGTGGGCGAACTCAGCCGACTCAAGGAAGCGTTCCAGGCCAAAATGGCGCGGCTGAGCGACAAGATGATGCAGGGCAATCTGCGGGCGATGGACCGCGCGGAGCACGAGTTTTTGACGGTGTGATCGTGAGTCAGGAATCCTCAACACGAGCAGTCCAGGGCGGCAGGAAGCTGATCCCCCAGCAACTCATGGGCACGCACCGCGGGCTGGGGGCGGGACATTCGGCATGCGTGGGGTGTCCGGCTCCAACGGTGGTGCAGGCGGCGATTTACGCGGCCCGTGAGGCCTTGGGGTGCGAGCCGATCGTCACCTTCGCCACCGGCTGCATGGAGGTGACGACGTCGCTGTACCCGCACAACGCCTGGCGGATTCCCTTCCTGCACTCGGGCTTCGCGAACTCGGCGGCGGTGGCGAGCGGGATCGAGACCGCCATCCGCGTTCGCCGGGCCCGGGGCGAGCTGCCGGCGGACCGGGACATCATGGTGCTGGCCTTCTCCGGGGACGGATGCAGCTACGACATCGGGTTGCAGGCGCTGTCGGGGGCGATGGAGCGGGGGCACGACATTACGTTCATCTGCTACAACAACGAAGCCTACATGAACACGGGCGTGCAGCGGTCGTCGGCCACGCCGCGGGGGGCGTTCACGCATACCGCGCGGGCGGGCAGCCCCGGGAACGGCAAGGACCTGACGCGGATCATGATCGCGCACGACCTGCCGTATGTCGCACAGGCGTGCGTGGCCAGATACCAGGACATGATGGCCAAGCTGGTCAAGGCCGTCGCGGTTCGCGGCCCGGCGTTCGTGAACGTGCTTTCGAGCTGTCCGGTGGGATGGGGTCTGGCGAGCACGGACGACGTGCTGAGCGTGGCCGACCTGGCGGTGGAGTGTAACGCGTGGCCGTTGTACGAATGCGAGGACGGACGGTATCGGATCACGTACCGTCCCTCCCAGCCGCGGCCGGTGCGGCAGTACGTTCAGATGCAGGGGAGATTCCGTCACCTGCTGGAGCCGCATCGACAAGCGGACCTGGACGCCCTGCAGGAGTTGATCGACGCGCGGTGGTCGGAGTTGAACCGGCTGGAGAAGGCAGGGGCGTGAAATCAGAGGAGAGAGGCCGGATGGCGGGGGCCCACGGGGCGCAGCCCGTGGGTTTGCAGGGTTGAAGTCGTTGATTTGCGGACGCGGGGAAGCGTGCATCGGGAAAAGACGACAGGGGGGTCGGTGGGGGCTTGAGCGCAGCGCGATCCATGTTATGATTGCTACTCAGCGCGAGCAGCGGTTGTCCGGCCGACCGCATGGAGGAATCGGACGACCGTCCAACCGGAATCCAGCCTGCCTGACGGGACCTGGCGCGGGATGCGTATTCAACCGGGTTGAATCTGATGAGTGACGCGCGGGAATGATCCCCGGCAGGAAGACATCCCACAGGAGTTTCAGCAGTCATGACACGAACATCCGTCCAATCGACACCACAAGCCGATACGGGCGGTCCGGGGCCCCGGATTCGGGACCTCGAGCCGTTGTTCGCTCCCAAGTCCATCGCGGTGGTGGGGGCGTCCCGAACGCCCGGGACGGTGGGCAACGCCATCGCCAGCAACCTGGTCCTGGGCGGGTACACGGGCGTGATGTACCCGGTGAACCCCAAGGCGAGGAGCATCATGGGAGCCCGGTGCTACCCGAACATCACCGCGGTCGACGACCAGATCGATCTGGCGGTGATCATCCTGCCCGCCCAGCACGTCGAGAAGGCGGTCCTCGAGGCCGCGGACCACGGGACGAAACACCTGGTGGTCATCTCGGCGGGGTTCAAGGAGGTCGGAGCCGAGGGGGCACAGCGCGAGCGGCGGATCAAGGCCATCGCCGCCGAGCGGGGGCTGTCGATCATTGGGCCGAACTGCCTGGGGGTCATCAATACGGCACCGGACGTCCGCATGAACGCGAGTTTCGGGCGGGACATGCCCCAGGAGGGCCGCATCGGCCTGATCTCGCAGAGCGGCGCCCTGTGCACGGCCCTGCTGGACTACGCCAAGGGGCATGCCCTGGGCTTCTCGCGGTTCATCAGCTTCGGGAACAAGTGCGACGTGACCGAGGTGGACCTGCTGCGGTGCCTGGCCGGTGACCGCAACACGGACCTCATCATGATGTACGTGGAGGACATCTCGGACGGGCAGGCGTTCGCGAACACGGCGTATGAGATCACGCACGGCGCCAACTGCAAGCCGATCCTGGCCATGAAGACCGGGCGGACGGCGGCGGGAGCGGCGGCGGCGGCGTCGCACACCGGGTCGCTGGCCGGTTCGGACGAGGTGTACGACGCGATCATGTCGCAGGCCGGCGTCATCCGCGTGAACAGCGTCGAGGACCTGTTCAACTACGCCCCGGTGTTCCTGGACAGCCGGATGCCGGCGGGCAACCGGACGGCGATCGTCACCAACGCCGGCGGGCCGGGGATCATGGCCACCGACGCCTGCATCCGCCACGGAATGGAACTGGCGAAGTTCGGCGAGTACACGCTCAAGTCGCTCAAGTTCCAGATGCCCCCGGCGGCCAACATCAAGAACCCCGTGGACGTGATCGGAGACGCCAAGCACGACCGCTACCGCTCCGCCCTCGACGCCGTCAGCGCCGACGCCGAGGTGCACCAGATCGTGGTGATCGTGACGCCGCAGACCATGACCGACGTGGTGGAGATCGCCCAGGTCGTCGGCGAAACCAAGGAGTTTTGCGACAAGCCGATCATCGCCTGCTTCATGGGAGCGGTGGACGTGTCGCCCGGAGTGGAACTGCTCCGCAAGCACGGCGTGCCGACGTATACCTTCCCGGAGGACGCGATGCAGGCGTTAAGCGTCCGGGAGCGCTACGCACGGTGGACGCGGTCGCCGATACTGGGCTGCAAGCAGTTCGAGGTGGACCGGGCGGGAGTGGACGCTCTGTTCGCCGAGGAGTTGGCGGCGGGACGGAACCAATTGGTCGAGATCAAGGCTCTGGGGGTGTTCGAGAAGTACGGCTTTCCCATCGTGCCGTTCACCCTGGCCCGCAGCGCGGACGAGGCGGTGGAGGCGGCCCGGCGGATGGAGTACCCGGTGGTGCTGAAGATCTCGGGGCCGACGATCCTGCACAAGACGGACGTGGGCGGCGTCAAGCTGAACCTTTTGGACGACGAGGCCGTCCACAAGGGCTACGATGAGACGGTCGCCACGGTGAGGGAACGGGTGGGGCCGGACGTCGAGATCTGGGGCGTGATCGTCCAGAAAATGCTGCCGCGGGGCAAGGAGATCATCCTGGGCATGACCCGCGACGCACGGTTCGGGCCGCTGCTGATGTTCGGCCTGGGCGGCATTTATACCGAGGCTCTGCGAGACGTATCGTTCCGGCTGGCCCCGATCCGCGAGAACGTGGCCGCCGAGATGGTCAAGGACATCCGGTCGTACCGGCTGCTGGAGGGCATCCGCGGCGAGCGCCCCAGCGACTTCGGTGCGATCGCGGATTGCCTGCTGCGGTTGAGTCAACTGGTGACGAGTCATCCTCAGATCAAGGAACTGGACATCAACCCGCTCATCGTCTACCCACGCGGGCAGGGAGCCATGGTGACGGACGCCCGGGTGATTCTGTCGGAGTGAGCCATGAAGACCGACTGGCGATCGAAATATGCGGACAAGGTGGTCTCGGCGGCGCAGGCGGTGCAGAACATCCGCCGGGGCAACCGCGTGTTTATCGGCTCGGCGTGCGGGGAGCCGCAGGCCCTGGTGCGGACGATGGCGGAATGGGGGCCCAACATCACGGACACCGAGGTGGTGCAGATTCTGCCCCTGGGCGTCGCCCCCTATGCGGACCCGAAGTATGCCCCGTACTTCCGGGCCAATGCGTTCTTCATCACCCACAGCGTGCGGGCGGCGGTGCAGCAGGCCCGGGCGGACTACACCCCCGTCTTCCTCTCGCAAGTGCCGGCCTTGTTCCGGTCGAGGCAGATCGCGATCGACGTGGCGCTGATCAGCGTCAGCCCGCCCGACGACTACGGATTCGTGAGCCTGGGGGTGTCGGTGGACATCACCAAGTCGGCGGCGGAGTCGGCCAAGGTGGTGATCGCCCAGGTGAACCGGAACATGCCGCGGACCTATGGCGACAGCTTCCTGCACCTCAGCCAGATCAACTACCTCGTCGAGCAGGACGAAGCCCTGGCCGAATGGCCGGTACCGACCCAGCAGGACGAGACGATTCAACTGATCGCGGCGAACGTCGCCCGCCTGGTGCCGGATGGTTCGACCCTGCAAGCCGGCATCGGCCGGCTTCCCGACGCAGTCCTGCATGCCCTGACCGACAAGCACGACCTGGGCGTGCACACCGAGATGTTCTCCGATGGCGTGATGAAGCTGACGGTCAACGGCAACATCACCTGCCGCAAGAAGACGCTCCACCCCGGCAAGATCGTGGGCAGTTTCGCGGCGGGCAGCCGGGCCCTGTTCGATTTCATCGACAACAACCCGATGTTTGAGATGCGGCCGTCGGAATACACAAACGATCCCCTGCTGGTCGCCCGCGAAAAGCGGCTGGTTGCGATCAACTCCGGCCTGGAGGTCGACCTGACCGGGCAGGTGTGCGCTGACTCGATCGGCCCGCAGTTCTATAGCGGGCTGGGCGGACATGCCGACTTCATGCGTGGGGCGGCCCTGGCGGGCGGAAAGCCCATCATCGCCCTGCCCAGCACCGCCGTGACCAAGGACGGCGTGCGGTCCCGCATCGCCTCCACGCTGGCCGATGGCGCAGGCGTCATCACCACGCGCGGCGACGTGCACTACGTGGTGACGGAGTACGGCGTGGCCTACCTCCACGGCAAGAGCATGCGGGAGCGGGCCATGTCGCTGATCAACATTGCCCATCCCGACTTCCGTGGGGAGCTTCTGCATGCGGCAAAGCGCCGCCGGATCGTCTACCCCGACCAGATCATGCCGCCCACCCGCCGGCCGTACCCGGCCGACTATGAGTCGGTCCACGCCCTCAAGGACGGGAGCGAGGTGCTGCTGCGGCCGATCCGCCCCGACGACGAGCCCAAAGTTCGGGACATGTTCTACAAGTTCAGCGAGCAGACGGTCTACCTGCGCTACCACGGCCAACTCAAGTCCATGCCGCACAACAAGTTGCAAGTGTTCTGTAACGTGGACTACGACACGGAGATGGCTCTGGTGGGCGTGGTGGGCACCGAGGAGATGGCCCAGATCATCGGTGTGGGCCGTTACATGACCGACCCGGGGAAGAACTCGGCGGAGCTGGCGTTCGTCGTCGGCGACGACTGGCAGCGCAAGGGGCTGGGCACCCACCTGTTCCGGCGGCTCATAGGGATCGGCCGACACGAGGGCATCCGGCGGTTCACGGCCGACGTGCTCGCGGAGAACAGCGGGATGCTCAAGATCTTCCACCGATCGGGCATGAACGTCGAGACCACGACGGACGAAGGCGTGGTGCACGTCGTCATGTCGCCCGTGGAGGAGGCGGCCCTGCCGCGGGCCTGACCGCCCCAGCACAGCCCCGGCCGAGCCGTCGCTGGACCCGGACATCCATGTCCGCCCTTCCGTTGGGGGGCGGGCATCCCTGCCCGCCTGTTTTCGGGGGGCGGGCATCCCTGCCCGCCTGTTTGGGGGGACGGGCATCCCTGCCCGCCTTCCTCGTAGGGAGCCAGATGCCAGCCACAGCTCCCCCGAAGCCACCTGGGCCGAAGCCGGCCACCCCTTGATTACGCCATATGCGTATTAAGTACATCGCTACTGACGTAGACGGTTTCGACAAAGCCAAAGAACGAGTCCGTGACGGTTCTTCGCCAGTCGCGTCCGAGGATGAGAAAGAAACAGGCGATTACCCCTTTTTTGTCGCTTGCTCCGGTTTTACGGTTGACAATCCGATCATGAGAAGATAAATAGATATGTGTGATTGACCTCACAACCAGGCCGCAACGGTCTGGGATTGCGGGCCGACAACTGGAAGAACCCTTCCGCTGCAATCCCCTCTCCGGCCCGAACAAGGAAGGGAGTTGTTGGTCCGTATTGTTGATGATCCGCGTTGCCGCCCAAAAACGGCAACGCGGCTCTCTTTTTGGGGCTATCCCTGGCCCCACCGGGCCTTCGAGCAGCGGCCGATAATACGAATCAGCCGATCAGGGGATTACGAGTCATGCCGGCTCGCGCAGGCTAGGCAGTATGGGGTCCACGGCACCTCTTCAAGCATGGACCGCGGGATGGAGGCGTGGTCGGCGACGCACTGGCCGTAAGTGTTCTCGGCGATCCGCTCGAAAGCCCGCATGACCTCGTTGAGCAGCAGGCGTTTCTCGGCAATCGAGCGCTGCGTGATGGCCTCCTCCCACGCCCCGTCATCACCGTCGACCGCCTCAAAGGACATGGCCCAGGTTCCGGACGCCGGGTGCGCGGTCCTCGCTTCGAGCTGGCCAATGCTCTCTCGAAGCCAGTCGCGCAGATGCTGGAGCTGCTGGCGGAAGGCGTCGATTTCCTCCGCCGTCAACGGCGATTCGTCGGGCTGTTGCTGAGACATCGTCGAGCCAACGGTGGGTACGCCCGGATCCAGGGTCATCGCTTCGCGCTCGCCGGCGAACATCATGTGTGACCTCCCAGGCCAAACCTACACCTACCTGCTCCGCACACCACAGGACATGTCGGGTCGAGAACCCGCTGCCGACACCTTACGTGACGTTTGTTCGCATTGCCAGCGGATTCTCGCGCCAGGCCGATATCTTTTTGCACCGCGGGACCGATCGCGACGCCGCGTGTCTCAGGACCGGGACATCAGTCTGAGGCTACTGCCGGTGGGCCGACGATCGCAGCGGAAGCGATGGACCGCCGCGCTATCGGATCTCGACGCCGCGCGGGCCGCGACGGATCCTGCCGATGGCGACGGCGTCCACATGCCGACGACGGAAATGGCCGATGATCGAGTCGGCGAACGACGGCCGGACGACCAGCACGTAGCCGACGCCCATGTTGAACACGTCGAACATCTCGCCG
>JACQVT010000656.1 GCA_016209665.1 Planctomycetota bacterium
ACCTTCAGCTCCGGAGGCTGACGCTCTATCCAATTGAGCTAGGGGAACAAATCTTTACCAATAAAGAACTTATGACACTTTTGTGCCGCCCCGTCCGGCGCTGCCAACGGCATCGGGGGACCAAGGCCTTCGACCCGCAAGACCCGACACCTTGGCCGGCCTAAACGCCCCGGATGTCCGGTTCACCTGGTTCGGCTTCGTCAGTTTCCCGCGCATCCGGCCTCCAGTCAAGCCGTCGGGGCGGCCGTGCCTGTGCGAACCTCCCTGCCCGCATCCAGATCACGTTGCCGGGACTTGGGTTAAGTCCCCGACGTGCGCGCTGGCGCTGGCGGCGAGTGGCGAGTATAATCTTGCCTTCGGCCTGGACGGCGTGGCCAGGCCCCGGGCGCTGGGGATACCATGGCGGGACCACCCCAAACGAACATCGCCGAGCGGCTGGCCGAGTGGGCCGGGTGGTTCGACGCCCGACTCGACCGGCTACTGGCACCTGCGGCGGGCGTGCCCAAGGTACTGGGTGATGCGGTCCGATACGCGGCGGGCAGCGGCGGCAAACGGGTGCGACCCTTCATCGTGACCCGGCTCTGCGAGTTGTGCGGCGGATCGCGGGAGGATGCCCTGCCGGCGGCCGCAGCGCTGGAGTGCGTACACGCCTTCTCGCTGGTACACGACGATCTGCCGGCGATGGACGACGACGATTTCCGGCGTGGCCGGCCGACGTGTCACAAGGCGTTCGGAGAGGCGATCGCCATCCTCGCCGGCGATGCCTTGTTGGCCCTGGCGTTCGAACTGCTGACCAAACGGATGATGGACCCACTGAAGGCCGCCCGGGCCGTCGGCGAGCTGGCCCGGGGCACGGGCTGGGCGGGCATGATCGGCGGCCAGGTCAACGACATCCTGGGGGAGAAGCTCCCGCCGGATGCGGCGCTCGTGAGTGACATCCACTGCGGCAAGACCGCGAGACTGTTTGAGGCCGCCGGCCGGTTGGGAGCGATAACCGCCGGCGCCGACGAGCCGCGCACGACGGCGGCAGGTACGTTCGGCCACCGCCTGGGCTTGGCGTTCCAGGTCGCCGACGACATACTTGACGTCACGGGCAGCGCGGCCGAGATGGGCAAGGCGGTCGCCAAGGATGCCGCGGCGGGCAAACAAACCTACCCGGCCGCCGTAGGACTACAGGAAAGCCGACGCATCGCCCGCGAGTTGGCCGACCAGGCGATCGGCGCCCTCGATCCGTTCGGGCACGACGCCGACGACCTTCGACAACTGGTGCGATTCGCGATCGACCGGAAGAGGTAACCAACGGGAAACACATGGGCCTGCTGTCATCGATCAGTCACCCGTCCCAGTTGCGCAAGCTGAACCCGCCCCAACTCGATCAACTGGCGGGCGAAATCCGCCAGCGGATCATCGACGTGGTGGGCAAAGCCGGCGGGCATCTGGCCAGCAACCTCGGTGTGACCGAGCTGACCATCGCCCTGCACTACTGCTTCGATTTCGAGCATGACCGGCTGCTGTGGGACGTGGGCCACCAGTGCTACCCGCACAAGCTGCTCACCGGGCGGCAAGACCGATTCGACACCCTCCGCCAGGCGGGCGGGATCAGCGGGTTCCCATCGACCCGGGAGGGCCCGTTCGACGTGTTCGACGTCGGCCACGCGGGGACATCCATCGCCACCGCGATCGGAATCGCCCGCGGCGAGGCTCTGCTCGGGCGCGACACGCGGGTGGTCGCCGTCGTCGGCGACGCGAGCATCGTCAACGGCCTGTCGTTCGAGGGACTCAACCAGGCGGGCACGTTGAACCGGCAACTGCTGGTGATCCTCAACGACAACAGTTGGGGCATCGCCCCGACCCAGGGGGCCATGGCCGCCTATCTGGCCAGGTTCCGCACGAGCAACCTCTACGAGGAAGTCAAGAAGCGGGCCCGGCAACTGCTGCCCCAGGTGCCGGTGATCGGCCAATCGGTCGCGGACGCCCTGGGCCACCTCAAGCAGGGCGTCAAGGCGACGCTGTCGCAGCCGCAGATTTTCGAGCAGCTCGGGTTTTTGTACTGCGGGCCGGTGCCGGGGCACGACATCGCCCACCTGATCGAGATGCTCCAGACACTCCGCGACGTGAAACACCCGGTGCTGCTCCACGTGCACACGAACAAGGGCCACGGGG
>JACQVT010000657.1 GCA_016209665.1 Planctomycetota bacterium
AGGTTGCCGATGCTGCCGCCGGCCACGTAGGAGGAATCCTCCAGGTTGCCGGTGTGCGCGATGATGTTCCCCAGATCGCCCCTTTGGGCTACCACCGTCGCCCCGACCATGCCGGCCCCGGCCTCGATGTCGCCTACATTGACGCCCGCCGTGAGGGTGGCCCCCAGGATGGCTCCCAGGTTGGCGACTACCGCGCCGATCTCCTGGCCGGCGAAGTAGTCGCCCCGGATGTTCTGCCCGGCCCGAACGAAGCCCAGGAAACCACCGGCGATGACGTCGCTGGCGGCATTCAGGCTGCCCAGGGCGGCCTCGATGCCCACGATATCCGCCCCGGCCTGGACGTCGGCGGCGATGTTACCGGTATGGGTCAGGATGCCCAGATCGACGCCGATGCTGCCCGTCTCGGCAATGAAGGTGGCCGTCACGTCGTCGGCGATGCCCGCTACCCCCACGCCGGCGAAGCCGTCGATGAACTGCTGGAGGATCTGGACGGTGGTCTCGTTGGTGGAAATCCCGCCGCCGGCGCCACTTCCCAGGGTGATGCGGTTGCCGCCGACGATGAAGTTGACGTTGATGATCGAGTTGGTAACTTCCTCCTCGAATTCGATGGGATCTCCGTTGAAGAGGCTGTTGCTATCGCCGTTGCTATTCAGGATCACGTTGCCGTTGCCGATGATCACCTGGCTGATGTTAGCGCCGTCGATCAACTCCTCCTCGAAGTCCCCGTCGATCACATCGTTATCCCCTGACGTCGGAACGCCGGTGCTGGAGCTATCACTGGTGGCATCGCCACTCCCCGCAGTATTGCCCGAGAAATCGACCGATGGGCCGTTTACGACGACATCGCCTACGGTGAAAGAGTCTTCTCCGTCCCTCGAGCTGGCCGTGCCGCGACCCGAGCCCGAGGCCCCACCGCCGGTCGTGGTCGTGGTCGTCGTCGTGGTCGTGGTGGTTGCGACGACTGGGATGGGGAGGCCGATGCCCTCGCTGGCCACGATATCCCCGATGCTCCCCTGCGCATGGACGCTGATTCCGATGCCATTGCGGATTCCGATGGTCCCGGTGACCGCGGTGATGTTCCCCACATTTACGGCCGATACGAAGGTGCCACTGATATCCCCCGTCGGGGCCGTGATGTCGCCGATGCTGCTTCTCTGGGCCGATACCAGGGCCAGAATCCCGGCTCCGCCGGTGATGGACTGGATGCCCTGACCGCTCAAGGGGTCCTCTCCGCCCGCCACCAGGGCCGCAATCGTCACGTAGGAAACGGTCGTGGTGACGCCGTCGCCGTCGGTCGTGGTCTGCTGGTCGATGCGGCCGATCTCGCCCAGTGCAGCCTCGACCGGTCCGATCGCATTGCCGGCTCGGAAGCTGCCGAGGATGTCACCCTCGTCGGCCAGCACGCTGGCGATATCGCCTGTCTCGGCAGTATAACCGCCGGCGATGTCTCCGCTGGCCAGGATGTTCCCGATGTTGCCGGCCGCCCGGACGTCGGTGTTCATGTTGCCCGTTTCAGCAGTGAGGTCGCCGATGTCCCCGGCCGCCAGGAAACTCCCGCCCTGGATGTCGCCGTTGATGGTGGTCACCGATTCGATGTCGAGGCCGGCTGACGCCGTGACGTCCTCAACGTTGCCCTTCGCGAGGATGGGGCCGATGTTGTTGCCGGCCTCCAGGGT
Source organism: Planctomycetota bacterium (assembly GCA_016209665.1). GTDB lineage: Bacteria > Planctomycetota > Phycisphaerae > UBA1845 > PWPN01 > JACQVT01. The sequence goes on from JACQVT010000657.1 coordinate 1,677, forward strand.
AGCCTCGACGATGTTCCCCAACGAGGCCTCCACCGCCAGGATGTCCGTGGCCGCCCGGTAGCTGCCGGTAATATCGCCACTGTCGGCGAGGATATCGCCGATCCCGCCTCCCTGAGCCACGGCCATCACATCGATATCCTGACCTGCAGTGATCGAGGCGATGCCCAGGCCGGTATCCACGTCCTCCCCACCGGCCGTGAAGGTGGTCGGGAGGTTAATGGTGGCCTCTTCGCTGATGACCAGCCTGACCATCGTAATCGTCGGCGGCGTGGTCGCGGTGATGGTCTGGACGAAATCGACGGTCATCTGCGGGAAGGTCAGTGCAGTCGAGGTCACCGATCCCACCTCGGCGTTGACCGGGCCGATGGCCACGCCCGCGGTATAGGTGCCCACGATATCTCCGATCTCGCTGTGGATGCCGTCCTGGATGGCCGGGCCTTCGCCGTCATCATCCAGGCCGATGCTGCCGCCCGCGCTGGTGATGCGGGCAAAGATCCCCTCGCTGGCGAAGACATCCCCGATGTCCCCGCCGGCCAGGACCGTCACCTCGGCCAACGGCCGGATGAAGTCCTGGAAGAAGACTCCCATGGCCCCCTCGTTCAGGACAGACGGCAGGGTTCCCGCCGGCAGGGTTCCAACGATCCCGGACAGCAGCGCTCCCAGGCCATCCACCAGGAATGTCTCGATCGGGTTGGGATTGCCGTCGGCATCGACCCCCGAAGCACGGGTGATGGCCTGGAGGAATTCCAGTCCGCCGATGCTGCCGGTCTGGGCCACGATGTCGCCGATCTCGAGCCCGGCCTGGAATCCCGTGGGAACGAGGAGCATCGAAGCAAGATCGCTCCCCCCCGAGGCGCCGCCGCCGGTCAGCAGCAGGTTCACCAGACTATTTAGCGAGCTCAAGGTAGCCCCACTCAGGGTGGAGTCGAAGCCGATCATGCCGCCGATGTCGTCGCTCAAAATATCGCCGATGGAGCCGGCGATGGCCTTGTACGTCCCAATGATGTCCTGTCC
>JACQVT010000658.1 GCA_016209665.1 Planctomycetota bacterium
CATCTCGGCCATCCTCTTCGGGGGCCGCCGCGCACGCACGGTGCCGCTGGTCTACCAGTCGTTCGACTGGGCCCACGGCGTGTTCCTGGGGGCCACCATGGCCTCCGAGACGACGGCGGCCCAGACCGGCGCGGTCGGCGTCCTGCGCCGCGACCCCATGGCCATGCTGCCGTTCTGCGGCTACAACATGGCCGACTACTGGGGGCACTGGCTGAAGGTCGGCAGGCAGGCGAGCAAGCCGCCCGCCATCTTCCAGGTCAACTGGTTCCGCACCGACGAGAACGGCCGCTTCATCTGGCCGGGCTTCGGCGAGAACCTGCGGGTCCTCCGCTGGGTGCGCGAGCAGGTCTCGGGAAGGAGCGACGGCCGCGAGACGCCCATCGGCATCCTGCCCACCGCAGACGCCCTCGGTGCTCGCGAGGTGGGGCTCTCCGAGCACGCCGTCGACACGCTGCTGGCGGTCGATCGCGGCGAGTGGGTGCACGAAGTCGAGGACCAGGCGGCCTGGCTGGACAAGTTCGGCGACCGCCTGCCGAAAGAGATTCGGGCGCAGCACACAGCGCTGCTGAACCGCTTGAGCCCTGTGACCGCATAACGGCGGGATGCCCGCCCGCCACGGTCTCACGCCCGCCCGCTGGTCCCTGCCTCGCGCAGGGGCCACGCGGGCGAATTCATCTCCGCTCAGGAGGCCCTCACCGTGAAAGTGGCAATCGTCGGCGGCGCTGGCCGCGTTGGGGCGACCACTCTGTTCCAGTTCCTCCTGGAGGGCGGCGTCCAGGAGTTGGCCGTAGTCGACGTGGTAACCGAACGGGCCGAGGGGGAGATGCTCGACCTGCTGCACGGGACGCACTTGACGCACCGCGTCAAGTTGAGCGGGCCGGGCTACGCCGCATGCGAGGGATCGGACTTCGTCATCATCACGGCCGGGATCCCGCGCCAGCCGGGCGAGACGCGCCTGGACCTGCTCAAGAAGAACGTCGACAACCTGCGCGACAACGTCCTGCCGACGCTGGCCCGACACGCCGGCAACGCGTTCATCATCATGGTCGCCAACCCGGTCGACGTGCTGACGTACCAGGCAGCGATCCACGGCGCATTCCCCGCCGAGAAGGTCATCGGGACTGGCACGCTGCTCGACTCGACCCGCCTGCGGTCGCTACTGGGGCACCGGCTCGACGTCGACCCGCGGCAGGTCTTCGCCTACATGCTCGGCGAGCACGGGGACAGCATGGCGGCGGTGCTGAGCGGTGCGACCGTGGCCGGAGTGCCGCTGACCGACTTCCCGGGCTACTCGCAGCAGCTGCAGGACGAGGTTCTGCAGGCGGCGCGCTTCGGCGGCGCCGAGGTCATCAAGCGCAAAGGCGGCACGTTCTACGCCGTCGCGCCGATGATCGTCGAGCTGGTGCGGGCCATCGCCCAGGACACCCACGAGGTGCTCCCCGTCTCCACGCGGCTCGACGGCGAGATCCTGGGCATGAAGGACGTGGCGCTGTCGATGCCGTGCGTGATCGGCAAGCAGGGGCGCGTCGCGGTGGTGCCGCCGAAGTTCACCGCCCAGGAGGAAGAGGCGCTGCGCAACTCGTACACCGTGCTGCGAGAGGCCCTGTCGTCGGTGGGTCTCTGAGCCGGGTCTCCGCCCGGGCGGTCAGACAAGGCGGCACCGCGGCAATGGCCGGCGGTCGAGGTCGGCGGGTAGGCTTCTCCTACCCGCCCTCGATGGCGGGCAAGGGCCGGGAAGTGGAGGCGGAAGTCTTGCCTGCCAGGCACGCCGGCCTCCGGCCCGGGCTTACCAGGGAGGACGAATGGCGTACAACGTGACCCTAATTCCCGGCGACGGGACAGGTCCCGAGATCATGCGGGCGACCCGGCGCGTGCTGGAGGCAACCGGCGTCCCGTTCAACTGGGACGTCCAGGAGGCCGGGATCGACGTCATGGAGAAGACCGGGACGCCGCTTCCAGACGCCGTCCTCGAATCCGTCAAGCGAAACCGTGTGGCCCTCAAGGGCCCCATTACCACGCCGGTCGGCAAGGGCTTCCGCAGCGTGAACGTGGCCCTGCGCAAAGCGCTCGACCTGTACGCCAATCTGCGGCCGTGCAAGACCTACAAGGGTGTACGCACGCGCTACGATGCGATCGATCTGATCGTGGTCCGCGAGAACACCGAGGACCTGTACGCGGGCGTTGAGTTTGCCCTGGACAGCGACGACGCTCGGCACCTGATCGCCGAGTTCAAGCGGCTTGGCGGCTACGGCGTGCGCCCCGATTCGGCGCTCAGCATCAAGGCCATCTCGGTCACCTGCAGCCGCCGCATCGTGAAGTTCGCCTTCGACTACGCCCGGCAGAACGGGCGCAAGAAGGTGACCGCGGTCCACAAGGCGAACATCATGAAATACACCGACGGCCTGTTCCTTCAGGTCGCCGGCGAGGTGGCGCGGGAGTACCCCGACGTCGAGTTCAACGACGTCATCGTCGACAACATGTGTATGCAGCTCGTACAGAAGCCGGAGCTGTACGACGTGCTGGTGCTCCCGAACCTGTATGGCGACATCATCTCCGACCTGTGTGCCGGCCTTGTCGGCGGTCTCGGCGTGGCGCCGGGCGCCAACATCGGCGAGCAGGGCGCGGTCTTCGAGCCGATCCACGGCAGTGCGCCCAAGTACGCTGGCCAGAACAAGGTCAACCCGACCGCGGCCATCCTTTCGGGCGTGATGATGCTGCGCCATCTGGGCGAGCAACAGGCCGCCGAGCGCGTCGAGCGCGCCATCTCGGGCGTCATCGCCGAAGGCAAGGACGTCACGTACGACCTCAAGCCCCACCGCGACGACAGGACCGCAGTGGGCACCCAGGAGTTCGGCGATGCGGTGATCCGCCGTATGGTGGAGCAGAAAGCGGCGGCCTGAGCGACCCACTCCTCCACACCGCCGCCACCACTCGCTCCTGCGTGTGGCTGGCGAGCCCACGCCAGCCTGGCGGCCCTGACCGGGGCTGCCGATCTGGCCCGGGCAGGCTCCCCCTCAGGGCACGTGGATGGCTGTGATCGGCGGTCGTCGGGAGCCGACCAGGGGACTCGAACCCCTAACATCCAACTTACAAGGTTGGCGCTCTGCCAGTTGAGCTAGGTCGGCCTGGAGCGAAAAGTATACGGTCGAGGCGGGGTGGGAGCCGAGTCGAGCGGCCCCGCGCCGAGGTGGAGAAGCGGCTCGCCGTTGGCTGCCAGGCGAGGCCGTTACGTACAATTCCCGGGCTGTCGGTGGGGTGGCCGAGTGGTTAATGGCA
>JACQVT010000659.1 GCA_016209665.1 Planctomycetota bacterium
GAATGTGACACAGTCGCCCTCGACTGTGCATTCTGCCTCCCGGTAACCCCAGCCGGGGGCGGCTGGGCCACACGGCCGCCACAATCTTCTGCCACACCCGGCCGGGCACGGGTCCGCCGAGGTTATAGGCGGTCGCGGGGGCCCGGATCGTCCGTCGGCGGAAATCAATTTGATGTCCGTCGGCCTGTAGACGCGGGGCAAGCCGCGGCATAGAGTTGTGTGGGGCCGCGGAGAAACAGGGAATTCGGGAGCCCGAATCACGGCACGCGTGATGGGCTTTGAGTTCACTTGGTGGGACCGACTTCCAGCCGGTCGATCCGATCTGTGAGGCCGGCCTCCAGCCGGTCTGTTCGACCGCCGCGACGTCGGTCCCACACCCAGGAGAGCGATCGTTCGGGTCTCAGACCGATGGGTATCGGATGGGGGCGGAAACATGCCGGAAGACACATTCAACGCCAGAATCGCCGAGGCCCGCAGCCGCATCAATCAGCTCCCGGACGAGCAGCGGGGCCCGCTCATGGCCATCCTGAACGAAACCGTGCAGCGTCACGAGGAGATGAAGCAGAACTTCGCCCGCATCCACGACGCGCTCGGGGAGTGGCAGCTCATGGTCAAGTATCTGATCTTCGACCGCGAGGCCACTATCCGCGAGCGAGATGAGCTTCGCCGAAGACTGGGCAACCAGGGTCGCTAGCCCGCCCGGTCCGCACCCTCCAAGCCCGTGGGTTGACTTGTCGGAATGCTCCAGCGGCGTCCGGTCCGGCCGCTGAGGTCACCGGCGACTGGGGTCTGCGCCGTTTTCCGGCCTGCGTGGGACGACGGCCAGGGGAAGACTATAATACCGTCTGGAGCAGACGCTTCCGGGGCGGTATACTCCCGCGTCCACACGCGTACAGGAGACGCACACGACAATGGAAGATATGGAGATCGAGTCGCCGGCCGCGGCCTATCGCGGCGATCGGGCGCGGGCCATCGAGCAATTCCTGGACCGCTGGGCTCCTTCCGAAGACAGGGAGCTGCTGGCCGACATGATGGTGAACATCTGCCGCCTGGCCGCCGACAAGACGGACCGCGGCGAGCTGAAGCTGCTGAACAAGGCGTTCAAGGAGCTGCGGTACGCGTTCAAGGTGTTCGCCCCGTATCGCGAGGTCCGCAAGGTCAGCATCTTCGGCTCGAGCCGTACACCGCCCGACCACCCGGACTACCTTCAGGCCGACAAGTTCGCCCGGCTCATGCGCCAGCGTCACTGGATGGCCATCACCGGCGCCGGCGACGGCATCATGAAGGCCGGTCACGACGGCGCCGGCCGTGAAGCCAGCTTCGGCGTGGCCATTCGCCTGCCCTTCGAGCAGAGAACCAACAGCGTCATCGCCGACGACCCCAAGCTGATCAACTTCAAGTACTTCTTCACCCGCAAGCTGCTGTTCATGAAGGAGGCGTCCGCCATCGCCCTGTTCCCGGGCGGTTACGGTACCCAGGATGAGGGCTTCGAGGCCCTGGTCCTGATCCAGACCGGCAAGACGGCCCTGGTGCCCATCGTCCTGGTGGATGCCCCCGGCGGCACCTACTGGCAGCACTGGCGGACCTACGTGGCCGCCGAGCTGCTCCGCACCAACATGATCAGCCCCGAGGACATGCACCTGTTCAAGCTGACCGACGACGCCGAGGTGGCCGCCAACGAGATCACCGATTTCTACAAGCGATATCATTCGTCACGGTACGTGGGTGAACAACTCGTTCTGCGGATGAACTCTCCCCTGTCAGCCCCGGCCATGCAGGAACTCAACGACAAGTACGCCGGGATCCTCACCGCCGGCGCCGTCGAGCAGTTCCCCGGCCCCATCGACGGCGAGGAGAACGAGTACCCCGACAAACCGCGGCTGGTCATGACGTTCAACCGCAAGAGCATCGGCACGCTCCGCCTGCTCGTTAACGACCTCAACCGGGCCTCGTGATCCGACCCGCCCGCCGAAGTGCCGCCGCCGGTCCGGCGGAACGGGGGCTTCAAAGTATGCGCCGGGCCGGATACCATTCGGGCACCAGGCACCAGGTTTTCGGCGGACCGGGCGCGAGCGGCCGGATGACGAGGCCGGCTGTAACCAGCCCGATGACGGACTTTCTGGCGGTGATCAATCGATTTCGAGCCGAGTTCGATCCCGAGGAGTTGGCGGCGGTCCTTTCGCGTTACGACATCGGCGCGATCAAGTCCGTTGAGAAACAGCTCAAGGGGTCCCGACGATCGCCCAAGATGATCGTCGAGGCCGATCGCGGACGGTTCCTGCTCAAGCGGCGGGCTCGGGGGCGGGACCATCCGGTCAAGGTGGCGTTCTCGCACGCGGTGCAGCTCCACCTCCTGAGCGAGGGCTTCCCGCTGCCGCAGCTTGTCCCGGTCGTCGGTGAAGACGACACCATGGTGATCATCGACGACCGCCTGTATGAGATGTTCGAATTTGTGGGAGGCGGGGTGTACGGCCGCACGCTCTCGGAGACCCGCGACGGCGGCCGCGTACTCGGCATGTTCCATCGGTTGCTCAAGGACTACCACACCGATTGGGGCCCCTCGCGCCTGGGCTACCACAACGCCGACATCGTGCGGACCAACCTGCAGAACATCCCCGAGACCGTGGGCAAGGACGACAGCGTCGCCGGCCGCGAGGGCGAACTCTTTGCTACCGTCTCCAGTCTGTATGAATCGTACTCGGCGGCGTGCGAGCGGACCGAGGAGGTGGGCTTCAAGCAGTGGCGGGACCAGCTCGTGCACTCAGACTGGCACCCCGGCAACATGCTGTTCGCCGACGGTAGGGTGCGGGCGGTGATCGACTACGATTCGCTGCACATGCTGCCTGCGGTAACCGATCTGGCCAACGGCCTGTTGCAGTTCTCGATCGTAGGCGGGGCCGGCGAGCCGCAGCATTGGCCGGCCGAACTCGATCGGGAACGCTTCGTTGAGTTCTTCCGAGGCTATAATGAGGAGTTCACGATCCCCCCGGACCAGTTGGCCGTCGTGACCTCCCTGATGGTGGAGGCCCTGGTTGCCGAGGCGGTCGCGCCCATCGCCGCGACCGGCACGTTCGGACGGATCGAGGGGTTCCGTTTCCTGCAGATGATCGGACGGAAGGTCAGATGGATCGAGCGCAACGGCGAATCCGCGATGAAGGTGGCTCAGTGACCGGGCGTTGCCCTCGGCGGCGATCGGCGTTCGCGCCGGAGGCTCTCGGCGAGTGGTCGCTCGTCCGCCGCTTGGCTGCCGGCCTGGTCCTGGCGTCCACGGCACTGGCCTGGGCCCAGTCACTCCCCTCGGCGACCCCGGCTGCGCCGGAGACTGCGCCGAGGCGAGCGAGCCGCCCCGTCCTCACCCGCCCACAGATCGACCGGCTCGTCACCCGGCTTGCTCATCCGCAGTTTCGCATCCGCGAGAGTGCGAGCCAGTCGCTGTCCGAGGCCTCGCCCGACTCGCTGGGGCTGCTGTTGGAAGCCTATCACGCCCAGCCCGCGCACGAACTCAAGCTGCGGCTGCGGGCCGCGATCGAGAACGTCTTCTACCAGAAGTTCATGGAGGGCCGCATCGGGTTCCTCGGCGTCGGTCCGCGGGTGGAGGCCAACGTGTTCCAGCCGGCCACCGGCAAGACGGTCGACGCCATCCTGATCGCCCGCGTCCTGGCCGGCTTCCCGGCCGAGAAGGCGGGCCTCAAGGTCGGCGACGTGCTCGTCGAGTTCGATGGCCGCAGCGTGGCCGACATCATGGCCGCCCGTCAACCGCCGCCGGCCGCTCCGGTTCAGGCTCAGGCCCCCGGTCAGATTCAGATCCGCGTCGGGGGTCAGATCGTGGTCGGCGCGCAGCAGATCCGGTCCTCGTCCGATGCCCAGATCACTGCCTTCACCCGGGAGGTTGCCCGGCGGGACCCGGGCACAGCCGTGTCGATTCGGCTGCTGCGATGCCGGACAGCAGACCGCGAGTTGGACTTGCCCATCCCCGATCAGCCTTTCCGTGCCCTCGACGGCGCCAACCTGGTGGCCACCACGGTCCCCAATCTTCAGGCCGCCATCAACGAGCTGCTCGGCCCGTCCTCGCGGCTCGGCTTGTTCGTGGGCGGCGTTACCGCCGATTCGCCCGCGGCCCGGGCGGGCCTGAAGGCAGGCGACGTGATCGTCGGGGTCGGCAGGGACTTCAGTGCGTCGACGGCGGTCGCGGACCAACTCGCCACAGAATTGGAGGCTGGCAAGGCTGACGGCAAAGTGCGACTGCGTCTGTCCCGCGTGGAGGAGGTCAAGCTCACCGTCACGCTGGGGGACCGCCCGGTGGACCGGATGAATCTGGGCGACATGGAGATTGCCCAGAACAACTTGGCCGACTGGTGGCGGGCTCAGACCGGCGAATCGAGCTTCCGCGACCGCAGCCGCCCGGCCTTCTTCCCGGTGTTCGCCCGACCCGGCGGCGATGCTCAGCCCAACCCGACCGTGCTGCCGTGAATCGCGCCGTGTGGCGTGCCGCGTGCGCTCAACCGTGCGGCGAGCCGGGCGGCCCACTGCCAGGTGGGCTCGGCAATTCGGGGACGATCTTTCGGCGCGTTATCCACCGGCGCGAGGACGGGCCGGCTCGCTGATCGCGGTCTTGGCGGGGGCATCGGCCGGCGGGGCCGCGGGGCTGACGATGTGCTTGGACAGCTCAGCGATGACGAACGGCTCGCTGGTGGCGTCGGTGTGGGCACCGGTCCAGCCGTACCGCTCGTACCGGGATGACCAGGGAATGTTCACGATCTTGTCGGTCTTGAGGCCGCGCGGGCGCAAGCCGACCAGGCCGGCCGCGTCGGCGCCCAGCTTGCCGTCGATGGTGCCGAGCGTGCGGACCGGGCCCTGCAAGACCATATCGCCGGTCGAATGGTAGACATACACCCGGCCGGCGACGTTGGCCAGCGCCTGTCGCATGTCGTAGTCCGAAGAGAGGCTCGAGCCCAGCATCACCAGGTTGTGCAGCTTCGCCGGCGGTTGGATGTTCTCGCACGCCCAGACGCCGACGCCGGTGCCGGCCGAAAGACAGATAATGTTCACCTCGTGATCGGGGTACTTGGCGAGGTAGGCGGTGATCTCCTTGCCGAGGTCGGCTCCTCGCAGGTGGGCCACGGGTCGGCCCACGGTCTGGTCCAAGGCGGGGTTGAACGTGGGCGACCAGGTGTAATTGATAATGCTGCCCCTGTAGCCTGCCCGGCGAAGACCCTGGTGGATCTCGGCGACGCCATAGCCCCAATTCCCGGCTCCGTCGATGTAGTAGGTTCGGCCGAACGGGTCCGTCGAGCTGCCGCCGGCCTCGCAGCCGACGAGCAGGAAGACCGCGATGGTCAGCCCGCCGAGCCCAACGAGCAGTGTGGCGGAGTGGTTTGCAGGTGACCGCATCTTGACTCTTCCCTTAGCCCGATTGACCTTGCGCTGTCCGCGAGGCTCGCCGTCAGTCTAGGTAATCGTCCAGGCCCGTCAAGCGCTTTGCTTTCGCCCGTGCAGATCGTATGCTGATGCCGACAAGGGGACGATTCCCGGACGACGCGCCGTGGCTGCGACGTTGAGGGAGCACCGTTGCGGATCAAAATCTGCGGCATCACCGACGTAAGGAACGCCCTGGCCGCCGCCGAGGCGGGGGCCGACGCCATCGGCCTGAACTTCGTCGGCGGGCCGCGGCAAATCGACCTGGAACGAGCGGCAGAAATCCTGCGCGCCCTGCCGCCGCTCCTGGCACCGGTGGCGCTCGTCCGTCTTGAACAGGGCATGGTGCCGGACGACCTGCTTGAGTTCCTCGGCCAGTTCTGGGTCTCGCACGTCCAGGTATACGGCGACGTTACCGCCGGCAGTCTGGTCGTGCTCGCCCAGGACGGGTTTCAAGCGATGCCGGTAGTTCCGGTCCGAGACGAGCGGTTCGCCGGCGGAGTGAACGACTGGCTGTCTCGCATGGGCGGCCGGCGGCCGGCGGCGATCGTGCTCGACGCTTACGACCCCGACCGGCTGGGAGGTACGGGCCGGACCTTCCAGTGGGATTGGGTGGCTGAGGCGGCGGCCGCGGGTGCGATGGCGGACTGGCCGCCGATCATCCTGGCCGGCGGCCTGACGCCCGAAAACGTGGCCGAGGCCATTCGGAAGGTACATCCGTATGGGGTCGATGTCTCGTCCAGCGTGGAGTTCGAGGGACGGGCGGGGGCGAAGGATCCGATCAGGATGCGCCTGTTCGTGGACAAGGCCAGGGCACGCTGATCGCTCGATCTTTGGGGTGGACGACGGTCGGGGCCGGATCTTCGGCGGAGACGTTGGTTGCGGGTGATACGACGACATTCCCCGGCCGCGCGGTGGCCGATGCGTCCGCTGGGCCTGATCGTGCTGTTGTCCCTGGCCGGGTGTGGGGGGCGATGGCGATCAGCGATCAAGGCGGTCCAATCACAGCCGGCGGTCCAGGAGTCCGGCATCGAGCCCTACCTCCGGGCCACTCGCGTTGGGCGTTGGACGTATGAGTGCCGCGAAGTGGGCCGCGGCGACATTGCGCCCCGAACCTACGTCCGCGAGGCCAATCTTCTTGGCACGATGGAGGGCAAACTGCTGGGGCGGGAGTTCCTTCCGATCGAGCAGTACCTGCGGCTGCCGCCGACGGCGACGGCTCCGGCCGAGGCGAATCCGCCGCAGGCCCCCCTCAAGGGTGGAACGGCCTTCATGTTTGAACTGACGGAGCCGATCGATCCCTATCCGCCGGAGTTGGCGGCGGGACAGCCGATCACGTCCACCAGTCCCATCCGCTATTACGATTACGATGGTCGCCTGCTTTCGCAGGGGACGTTGACGCGGACGGCGCAGATCGAAGGCGTGGAGGAGGTGGAGTGTCCCGCGGGCCGCTTCCCCGATTGTCTGCGGTTGCGCGTCGACTTCACGCTGCATCTGCCCTGGCTCATCAGGCTGGACTGGTCGAGTTATCTGTGGCTGTCGACGCAGGTGGGCGAGGTGCGGCGGCTCGAGCACATGTCCGGCTGGTTCTGGATACTCTGGTTCTCCGGCACGCACGAATACCTGCTGGTCTCGAGCGAAGTGCCCGCCGCGGGCCCCGGGGCAGGTCGCACGCCGCCGCCGCGATGGCGGTATGGGGCCGTGGTGCTGAATCGGGCCATTCCGCGGCCGCAGATCGGCGGTCTGGTCGTAGACTTCACGACCTCACCGGCGTCGGCACCCGCGACCGCGCCGCCCGACTCGCCGGCCACCGCCCCCGTGCGACAAGGCCTGGGGACATTCCCGGTTCATGCGTTTGGGTTATAGTAAGGCGGCCATGGCCAGCGGCATTGCATTGTTCGGCGGCACGTTTGACCCCATCCACCACGGTCATCTGATCGCGGCCCGGGCGGTGGTCGAGCAACTCGACTACGAACGGGCGGTGTTCATCCCCGCCCCCAACCCGCCGCACAAGGTGGGACAGGGCCTGACCGACGCCGCCGACCGCCTGGAGATGGCCCGACTGGCGGTGGCGGGCGAACCGCGTTTCGACGTCAGCGACATCGAGATTCGGCGGTGCGGGCTGAGCTACACCATTCTGACGGTGCAGGCCTACCGGGACACGGTGGCCCCCGCCGTGCCGTTGGCCTGGATCGTCGGCAGCGACTCACTGCCCGAACTGCACACCTGGTATCGCGTGGCCGATCTGGTCGAGCTGTGCCGTATCGTCACCGCGGCCCGGCCGGGTTACGAACCGTCCGACCTGACCGCGCTCCAGAGTCGTCTCAGCGACCCGCAGATCGAGCGTCTGCGCCGGGACATATTAACGACCCCCAGGATCGATATCTCGTCCACCGACGTCCGCCGCCGGGTCCACCAGGGTTTGTCCATCCGCTATCTCGTCCCCGATGCGGTTGCCGACCACATTCAGTCCCGCGGCCTGTATCGGTAGGAGGCGTCAGCAGGCTCAGCGTTACCCGCTTCTCGCGGACCCCTGTGGCTGACCGCTCAATCTGTGCAGTTTGCATCGGCGAGGACCCCCGGCCCACGGAGGCATTTCACGAACAAAAAGAGATCGTCGTGATCGATGTTGTTGTCGTCGTCGAGATCGGCATCCTGGCAGGTGGGGTCCGTCAGCGGACCGGCCGGGCCGGTCAGACAGGTCTGGAGGTGGCCGAAGTCCTCCTGATCGACATCGAAGTCGTGGTTGAAGTCGCCGGGGATGGGCACCGGGCAGCCGGTGGCATCCACCCGCAAGCCGGGGAGGGTATCGGGGCACGCATCGCACACGTTCCCGACGCCGTCACTATCGGTGTCCTGCTGATCCGGGTTGTACGCCAGCGGGCAGTTATCCACGCCGGCCGGTCCGGGCGTGCATCCGCCCGACGGTGTGCCGGGTGTGCCGTCCGGGAGGGGTCCCCCGGCGTTGCAGACGCCATCGTCGTCCGCATCCGGGTCGCACGCGTCCCCAATACCGTCACCTTCGGTGTCGGTCTGGTTGGGATTGGACGCGTCGGGGCAGTTGTCCACGTCGGCGCAGAAGCCGTCGCCGTCCGCATCGTTGGCCGGATCATGCCGGCAGCGATCACAACTGTCGATCGCGCCGTCGCCGTCGTGGTCGGGTTCACAGTTGTCGGGTATGCCGTTGGCGTCGCAGTCCCCGCTGGTGCCATCAGCGATCGCGCACACGTTCCCTTTTCCGTCTCCGTCGCAGTCGGCCTGGAGGGGGTTGGCGATCTGGGGGCAGTTATCGCAGAGGTCACCGACACCATCCCCGTCCACGTCGGCC
>JACQVT010000649.1 GCA_016209665.1 Planctomycetota bacterium
GACCAAGGCGGGCAAGGATGCCCGCCCCCCGAAACAAGAAGGCGGGCAAGGATGCCCGCCCCCCGAAACAAGAAGGCGGGCAAGGATGCCCGCCCCCCAAACACCGCCCATGCAGCACCACCCACCGTTGCCGCACCCTGCGGCGTGCGGCGTGCGGCGGGTGGGCGTAAGATGGTCCGAGGTGGGGCAGGACCTCGGGTGAGTGCCATATGAGCAAGGTCATCGGTCCGGAGAACCTGGACGACCCGGTGGGCGATCACGTGAGTCCGGAGTTCGCCACGTTGCGGGGGGACGACGCGGTGGGCGAGGCCTTGGCCCATCTGCGCAGCCGGCCGCTGGCCCAGAAGATCGTCTACTTCTACGTGGTGGACGCCGACGACCGGCTGGTCGGCGTGGTGCCCACCCGGCGGCTGCTCATGAGCGAGCCCGACCGGAAGGTTTCGGCCATCATGGTCGACGCGGTCATCTCGATTCCGGCGTCGGCGAGCGTGCTGACGGCGTGCGAGTTCTTCATCCTGCACCGGCTGCTGGCGTTCCCGGTCGTGGATGACGACCGGCGCATCGTGGGCGTCGTCGACGTCAACCTGTTCACGGGCGAGATCATCGGCCTGGCCGAGCGTCGGTCGGCGGACAGCGCGTTCCAGACCATCGGCGTCCACGTGGCCCTCGGCCGCAAGGCACCGTCCTGGGTGAGCTTTAAGGACCGCTTCCCCTGGTTGCTGTGCAACATCACGGGCGGGATCGCCTGCGCGCTCATGGCCGGCGTCTACCAGCACTTGCTGGAACAGATCATCGTGCTGGCCCTGTTCATTCCGGTGGTGCTGGCCCTGGCGGAAAGCGTCAGCATTCAGTCGATGACGCTGACGCTCCAGGCCCTCCAGCAGGAACGGATCAACTGGCGGCTCGTCCGGCTGAGTCTGCGTCAGGAGTTCCTGACCGCGAGCCTGCTGGGGGCGGCCAGCGGGCTGATCGTGGCGTCGGCGGCCCTGGTGTGGAAGCAGCAGCGGATGGTCGCCCTGTCGGTGGGCACGAGCATCCTGCTGGCGATCGTCATCGCCTGCCTGCTGGGCGTGATCCTGCCCACGCTGCTGCGGCTGTTCCGCGATCCCAAGATCGCCGCCGGACCGCTTGTCCTCGCGACGGCCGACATCCTGACGCTCCTGAGCTACTTCGGCATCGCGCGGTGGATGCTGACCTGACGGGAGGCCCGCTGCCCGGCCGCTTGGCAATTGGTGCCTGTTCACCGTTGCCGGCGATGTGGTATGATGTCTATCTCGCCTGTGGAGATGGACGGGCCGGGGTCATGGCACACATCGGGATCTTGCAGCACTTCTGGTGCGAGGGCGCCGACGCGCTGGAGTCGGCCCTGCTGGACGGCGGGCACAAAACCACGCTGGTCAAGCTTTGGGACAGCGACCCCGTGCCGGCGGCGGGGGATTTCGACGCCTGGCTGGTGATGGGCGGGCCGATGAACGTGGATGAGACCGATCGGCACGCCTACCTGCTGGCGGAGCGGAAGCTGCTGGGCCGGCTGATCGCGGCGGACCGGCCGGTGATCGGCGTGTGCCTGGGGGCGCAACTGCTCGCTCGGGCGGCGGGGGCCCGCGTCTACGCGAAGCGGCCGCGGGAGATCGGGTTGTTCGACATCGAGTTGACCGACGAGGCCGCCGACGACCCGCTGTTCTCGCTGCTGAACAACCCGCAGGAGGTGTTCCAGTGGCACGGGGACACGTTCGATCTGCCGCCGGGGGCGGTGCACCTGGCCCGGTCGCGTCGGTTCGAGAACCAGGCGTTCCGGCTCGGCTGGCGGGTGTACGGTCTTCAGTTCCACGTCGAGTGCACGCTGAGCACCGTGCAGAACATCGTCAAGGCCTGCGAACGTGAGCTGGCCGAGCTGCCCCCGCAGGATCGTTTCGAGCAGTTCGTGCCGCGGTTGCCGGCGGCGCTCGAGGCCCAGCAGGCACTCGCCCGAAAGATGATCGAACGCTGGGTGGAGCGGTTCAATTGATGGGTCATGTGGGACCGGCTTCCAGCCGGTCATTCGGACCGGCAA
>JACQVT010000650.1 GCA_016209665.1 Planctomycetota bacterium
CGAGGCCGCCGGCGTTCGCCACGGTCCATCCCAAGGTCGGTTCCGCCTGTGACTGGAGTGCATCCCGAAACCCGTGTGGGACCGGCTTCCGAATCCGTGTGGGACCGGCTTCCAGCCGGTCCGATTCCCAGGATCTTGGGATGCACAGTGATAGGGGAGTGATCTCATGCGTGGTCCATTCCGCCCTTGGCGACACCCGCTGTGGCCGGCGCCTGCGTGGGCCGCGGGTCTGTTCATGATGGCCTGGGGGTTCACTGCGGGGATGGTCGGCACCGCCTGCACCCAGGAGTCCAAGCCGGTCGGATCGCCCATGCAGACCGTGTGGGAGGCGCCGGCGGCGGAATCGCCGACCGCCGCCGGCACGCCCACCGCGCAGCCCGCGGGCTCCGCCGCCGCGAACCAATCGGTCCGCCCCGGGGCGGAGGCCCGTGCCGCGGCGCGGACGGCCCACGAGCAGGGACCCGACGAGTCGGAGTCGGCCTTCGCCTTCGTCAACGGCGAGCCCATCGGCCGGGGCCGCCTGATGGACATGCTGATGGAAAGCCACGGGCTGGCGGTGCTCGAGCAACTGATCCTGCTGACGGCGGCCAGACAGAAGGCGGCGTCGATGTCGATCGTCGTCACGCCGGCCGACGTCACCGCCGCCGAGGACGAGGCCCTTCGCCGCATCGCCGTCCCCGTCGGCGATCCCGAGGCGGCGCCGCTCGACCGGCCCACCGCCGAACGCCTGCTCGCCGACTTCCTGCGGCTCAAGGGTCTCAGCCAGGTCGAGTGGAAGTGCCGCATGGAGCAGCGGGCCTACCTGATGAAGATCGCCCAGGCCGATGTCGGCCAGAGGGAGATCACCGAGGAGATGCTCCGCAACGAGTACGGCCTGCGCTACGGCGAGCGGGTGCAGATCCGCCACATCCAGACCGCCGCCCAGGAGGCGATCAACCGGGCCGCCGGCCTGCTGAAGTCCAAGTCATTCGAGGAGGTCGCCCGGGAAATGAGCGAGAACTCGCTGACCCGCGAACAGGGCGGCCTGATGCCGCCGTTCACGCGGCACGACCTCGCGGTGCCGCCGCTGATCCGCGAGCGGGCCTTCGCGATGTCGGTGGGCCAGGTGTCCGAACCGCTCCGCGAAGGGGCCTGGTATCACATCATCCGCGTGGAGCGCAAGTTCCCCGCCAGCGGCGTCGGCTTCGAGAACGTCGACCGCGACCAGCTTCGCCAGCGCCTGGTCAGCCGCCTCGTCCGCCAGCGCACCGACACCCTCGACGCCGAACTTTTCGACGCCGCGAAGATCGACATCCGCGACCGCAACCTCGCCCGCCAGTTCCGCGAGAGACACGTGCAGAAGTAGAGGGCCGTCGGGGCACACCGGGACGAACGTTTGAGTAGGCGCAGTGGGGACGAGGTGCTTCTCGGCAGCTTTCCCTCTATCTTGACCCGGCTGATCGCTGAAGGCTGACAGCTTTTCCGTCACTCTCCACAGTTCGGATCGGCCGGGTTGTCATCGCCGCTGTAACATCGCTGGAAGGTGGCAAAATCGACCGTATCAACGTCGCCGTCGCGATCGAAGTCGGACCGGATGATTCCTTGTGCATCCACCGTCAGCAAGCAGCCGTCGGGTAGGTTGTCCGGAATGTATGCCACTGAAGGTCCACCTGCGCACGCAGCAAAGAGATCGAAATCGGTCGGTCCGACCACCCCATCCAAGTCGAAGTCAGCCGGAGCGAACGCGCCACCCGGCGCCGATCGCAAGCCCGCGGTGTCCACCGCGACGATGTCATACCAGACCTCGGTCCCCTCAGGTAAACCTGGCACGCTGTCCGTGAACACCGAGGTCCCCGACGGCACGTCCGCTGCCTTCGTTCGCGGGCCAACACCCTCCACCCGTCGATACACCTCATAGTGGTCCACGTCGCGATCGTTGAACCCGTCGTCTTCGGATAGTCCCCACGATACATCGTATTCGCCCGCCGCGTCCCCCCCGCTACGCACGTCAAACGGCGAACCCGGTGGTGATTCCACCGTCGTCGCGCCCACGGCCGCGCATAGCGGGCTCTCATTGCCTGACCCATCCACCGCGCTGACCGCCACGTAGTACGTTGTACCTAACTCCAAACCGCGCAGGATGGCCGATTCGCCGCTCACGTCAATCGGCGAAGGCGCCCCTTCCACCTTGGCCGTCCCGTCCCAGGGTGGACCGGCCGCATCGCCACGGTAGTAGACCCGGTGGTGCGCCACGTCTGCCGGCCCGGGATCCCACCAGACGAAGAGTTTGCTCTGGCCGGGCGTCACGATCAGGCCTGTCGGCGCAGGTGGCGGCGTCGTGTCGCTGAATGCGATCGACCCCTGCCCGGCCGCGTCGCCATACACCGAGGTCACCAGGAACTCCCCGACGCCGCCGCTGGCCGGAGCCCGGAATACGATCGTAACCTTACCACCCGCGCTGTCGACCTGGATTCCCTCGGTGCCCGCGTCAGCGTCCCCGGTGACAATGTCCATGCCGGTCGCGGTCACCGTATACAGCCAGCCGTCGCCCGCTGCCGAGCCGTTATTGAGCAGCAAGTTGCCCACCTCCGCGGTCACCGTGCTGGTGCCGTCGGCCGGTACCGTCGTCTGGCTCGGCGTGAAGTTCAAGGTCCCCGTCGGCAGCGGCGGGGCGAGCGCGAACACACCCAGTTGCGTCACCGACACCGTGACTGTGTTTGCCACCGTGTCCACCGCGCCGCCGAGCAGTTCCCACTTCTGGTTCTCGTCGTCTCGCCGATAGACTCGCAGGTCCTCTTCCGCGAACCCGACAATCTGCTCGTCCTGGTAGCTCAACTGGAGCGTCACCGGCTGCGTCGGATTGCTATCGGCCGAAAACCGGTACATCCCGCCGATGCCGTACAGCAGGTTGATGGTCCCGCCGTCCATCATCGTCAGACGCGACTTGCCGGACACGAGCGCCTGGCCGCCGCCCGTCAGCGCATCCCACCGATCGATAACGATGTCGGTCCCGGCCTGCCACGCGCCTTGGGCGGCAGTGAGAATCGCCTGACCGGCTGACGTGGTCGCCTGAATGACGGTTTGACCGGTCGCCTGAACCTGCTGCGAGAACCGGTTCCATGCTTCAGTGAGCGGGGCGGTTGCCTGCGCCGCCCACGTCTCCTGGAGATTGAAGATCGTCAAGGAGTTATCCGGTACGGCGCTCGTCCCGCCTGTTGTGGCCAGAGGGTAGAGTTTGCCGCCACGTATCTTTCCACTTTGCAGCGGGACACGCCGACCTCGTGACGTGTCGTACTTCACCTTGATCTTCAGCCCGAGGATCACTGTCCCCTCTAAGCCAGCCTGGAACCGGTCCTCGTCGATCAGTTCGACCGCGTGCCGATATCGGAGGTCTTCGGCGTATGGACGTGCACCGAACAGCGCCGTGCCGACCTGCCGGGAGAAGTCGTTCCCCAGGACGGTGTTTCCAGACTGCCAGAGCATCTCCAACAAACCCACGTTGGAGGCCACACGGAGCCACTCTTGCGCAGAGGAAACCGGCTGCATCAGCACGAACTCCCAAACGGCGTTCTCCTCCCCTGACCGCGCGGCTACGTTCCATTCCGCCAGCCTAGCAAAGCCACTGGCCTTTCCCCCAACTCGGGTGGTCAGCTCGATTTCGAGGGGCCGGCTGCCGTCGAGAGCGGCCCGCTCAGTCACCCACTGTTCGATGCCGCCCTGGAAACTGCCGCCCGCGGACATCCCGATATCACCAAGGAGGTTTTTGACTGGACTCACATCCAGGTCGCCGAGCAGCCCACCGTGCCCAAACCCCAAACCGATGTCGGCGCTCGCCGACGCGTGCGCCGTCCATCCCGCACTCATTTCGAGCACATTCTCAGGGGCTTCGTAGCGTCCCTTGAACCGACCAGCGATTTCCCTGGAGCCGCTCGCTTGCATCGACGCTCCGAGGTCGAACAGCGCAGCGGACAACGGGACGAAGGTGGCATCGAATCGAGCATATCCCCCAAGCTCGGCGCCAGCCTCCGACCACAGCCACACGTCGTCTAGGAACAGAGGCTCTATCGCCGAGCGCACATAGGAGATGACCGGTCCCATGACAAGCGCCTGATCGGCTACGTCCGCGTAGAGACAATAAAGCCTGAGCATCGCGATGCCGGCGTCCGTGGCGCCGGGGTCGAATCCGTAACCGAACCCATGCTGGAGTTCCGCATAGACGCCGGCCCCGGCCGAGGCCGTCGCTCCCACGGTGAAGTTGTTTATCGAGGCCTTCCCCCCGACTGGCAGACCGACCCCCACGCCCAGTTCGGCTCGCATGGCATTCAGGCGCTCGATGTGCTCGGACTGGCTGTTGGGTGGATAGTTTCGGACAACCTTGATGCCGTGCCCTCTCTCACCCCCGAGACGGGCTTCCTTGAACAGGTTGATCTTCCCGCTTACTCCACCTCTCACTTCCTGTCCCCAGGTGAGGGCATAGGTCCGCGGCGTGACGGTGACCCAGAACGTCGGCCCGACCGCCCCGCTGATCACCGTCTCGAACTGCCGCGACGCCCCCGCAGAGCCCACTTCGGAAGCCGGGATACGCAATCGCACGATTCCGCTGCCCTGGTCGGACACGCCCGCCACGGCACCCGCCCAGCCCGGATGTGACACCGTCTCCTGCGGTATGGCGGTGCCGCCGCCCGCCGGCCGTACCTGCACGATGACCCCGCCCTGTTCCTTGTTCGTCGCGACGTTGACGACGCGATAGTACCGGTAGGCGTATCCCCCCTCCTCCACCTCGCTGGTGGTTGGATTGATCTCCGGCTTGAGCGGCTTGAGCACGAACGTCCCGCTGATCGCCGTGAGCGTCAGGTCGCCCAGGTTATTCGTCCCGCCAACAAACGTCCGGTTGGCGAGAACCAGCGGCTCGTATCCGCCGGCGATGATGCGGACCTCGTACCCGGTGCCGACAGCCACACCACCCAGCGCGAACGTGCCATCGGCCGCCGTCTGACCGCTGTAGTTTCCCGGCTGGACGTTGATGGAGGCCGAGGCAACGGGCAACCCGCCCGCCAGGACGCGCCCTGACACGGTCGCCTGAGCGAGCCCCTGAGTATTGAGGTAGACCTGCGGGGAATCACCCCAGCCGATGGCAGCGAGTGCGGGAAGAGAGAGAAGGCAGAGGGCAAAAGGCAAAAGGCAGAGGCGGAGAAGGGGTAAGGCAAAGGGCAGAGGGCAGACGGGAAGAAGGGGTAAGGCAAAAGGCAGAGGGCAGAGGTGAGGAGGACGGTGCGATGCGTGGGGTCGCGGTGTCATTTCGTTCTCCTTGTCGGGGCGGTTGCATCCGCCGCGCGGGTTTTCGCTGGTTCCTCTGCCCTAAGCCCTCCGGCTACTCCGCGTTCAGGGCCAGACGGAAACCGATTGCTGTATTGCGAAAGTAATCAGAAGGATAATCTATGTAGCGCATTGCACAACGTGCGCTGTTAGCATTGTATCTCCATGCACCACCGCGAAGGACGCGATAGCTACTACCCGATCCTCGCGGGTTGTCATAGGGGCTTCGGCTATAGTAGTCCGATCCAAAAAAATCATTACACCATTCCCACACGTTTCCCGAGGTGTCATAGAGTCCGTAGCCATTCGGCGCGAAATACCCAACCGGGCTTGTGAATGGCGTCGCACCGGTGTTGAACGCCGGGTGATTGCCGCGCGTCGGGCTTGTGTCATACGAGTAGTACGAATCGCTGTAGTAATTCGCCCGCGCATGCTGAATGTCGTCGCTGTCCGACCAGGGAAACCGGTGCCCGGCCGCACCGCCCCGGGCCGCTTTTTCCCACTCCGCCTCAGTCGGTAACCTGTAGCCAGCGTCCCAATTACACGAATCCAGGTTGGCTGAGTCATAGCACAGGGGACGACCTCCGATGGCGCTCCGCCAATTGGCGTATGCTGCAGCGCCATACCACCTCACCATCGTCGTAGGATGGTTCTCCTTGCCGGGCAAGACGCCGAAGCTCGTGCCGTTCCAGGTGATCCGGCCATACGGACTACTTGCGGTTGTGTCACAGAAGGGGTATGAGGTTCCGCTCCCCGCCTGGTAAACGACTCCGCCTGTGACTGTAATGAGTCCCTGACTCCAGGCCCAGTTCAGCCCCTCGGCATACTGCTGCTTAGTCAACTCATAGCGGTCCATGAAAAACGCGTCCACGTACAC
>JACQVT010000057.1 GCA_016209665.1 Planctomycetota bacterium
GCCGACGACGGCCCCATGCCCCAGACCCGCGAGCACCTCGACATTCTGACGCTGCTGGACGTGCGGCACGGTGTCGTCGTGCTGACCAAGATCGACCGCGTATCCGCCGAGGAACTGCGCGTCGTCCGGCAGGTCGTGGCGGAATTCCTGCGGGGCACGTTCCTCGCCGATGCACCGATAGTGCACGTCTCGAACGTTACCGGCGACGGGCTCGGCGAGTTGTACGAGGTGCTGACGCGCCTGGTCGGCTCCATCCGGCCGAAACCCGTTGATGGAGTGTTTCGCATGCCGGTCGAACGGGCGTTCTCGATCAAAGGTCACGGCACGGTCATCGCCGGCGTGCCGATCGCCGGCTCGGCCCGCGTGGACGACGAGATCGTGCTGCTGCCCGACGGTTTGGCGGGCCGAATCAAGTCCATCCAAGTCTACGGCCAGGCGAGCGAGACCGTCCTGGCCGGCCAGTGCGCGGCCATCAACGTACGGCACTGGGACCATCGTGTCGTCGAACGCGGAAAGACGGTGACCGTGCCCGGCTTCTGCGAGACTCACGGCTGGTGCGTGGGCCAACTGCGGCTATTGCCGGCCGAGCGGCTGTTCCTCAAACACGGATCGACGGTCAAGTTCCACACCGGGACGTCCGAACACCTCGCCCGCGTCTACCTGCTCGCCGGCGAGGGGCTGCACGGCGGCGCGAAGGCGTTCGCCCAGTTTCGCCTCGAAGAACCGATCGTCACCGGGCCGCGCGACCGGTTCATCGTGCGCGATCCATCGCCGCCGCGTACGATCGGCGGGGGCATCATCCTCGAAGCCATGCCGCGGCGACTGAATCGCAACCAGCCCGGCCTGCTCGATCTGCTGCAACGGCAACTCGCCGCGATGGCCGAAGATGTCTCGCTGGTCGAGTTCTGCGCCGCCACCACCGACTCGACGTTGATTGAACCGGCCGCCGTCGCCCGCCGGGGCTTGGTACCGCTCGGCCGAACGGCCGCCATCATGGAAGACCTGGCCGCGGCGGGCACGCTCGTGCGGGCGCCGGACCGCACCTACTTGCATCGCGTCGCCGCCGAACGGATCGAGCTGGAACTGCTGGACCGGCTGACCGCGTTTCACCGCGACTCGCCGGAGAGCCCCGGCGTTCTCATGGACGAACTGCGGCAGACGTGGGACGTGCCGCCGGCCGCCCTGCAGGCCGTCGTGGATCGTTTGCGATCGGCCGGCCGCATTGCCGTCGCCGATCAGCGGCTGGCCCTGGCCGATCATCGCCCCGCCATCGGCGAGGCCGACGCCGACCCACTCGCCCGTGTGGAGGCCTTGTTCCAGACTCGGCGGTTCAACCCGCCCGACACCGCCGAGATCGCCGCTGCCCTGGCTCTCGCGCCCGAGGCTGTCCAACGGCTCGTGCGGATTCTCATCGAGCACCGGCGGCTCGTCCGCATCGACCGCGACTTCGTCTTCCACGGCGACGCCGTCCGCCAGGCCCGTGAGAAAATCGTGACCCACATACACCAACACGGACGCCTCGAAAGCGTCGATTTCAAGTACACGCTGGACACGACGAGGAAGTACGCGCTGCCGCTGCTGGACTACTTCGACCGCACCGGCCTGACGAAGCGCTCGAGCGACAACACGAGACTGTTGCGTAACCCGGAGGGTCCCTGACGTGACGGACGTGATTCGCGAGCCCAACGACATTCACTTCGGCCGGCTGGGCCTGATCATGGCCGGCCTCGCTCTGACCACGCTGCTGGCCATGATGCTGATGGAGCCCGGCTGAGGCGATCCCCGCTGCACCCTTGCAGGGTGCATCCTGCTCGTGTGTTTCCCCGGCGCCTTCGTGCTGGGGCTGCTGGGCCTCTCCCGCGATCGCCGCCGGTTCCCCGCCGCTCTCGCCACCCTGATCGGCGGTGTCCCAACCCTGCTCGGCCTGATTGGACTGCTGCTCCAGTAGGTAAGCGCTGAGCCGTTACCAATTATCCGCCGTCCCTGCCGGCAGGTCCGACCACCCACTGACAGGCGCGGGCGAGTCTCGTTCGGACCGAGCGGGATTTGTGCCCGAACACGGACGCATGGGCAGGCTCGTCCACTTGCTCATCCCGAGTCATCCCGCCCGGCAACGACGGCTACTCCCGCTGCGTCAGCGTCGCGATGGCGTCTGCCAGCGGCGTCACGTCAGAGCTGAGGTCCGCTTCCCATGATTCCCCTGATTGGCGGTCCTGGTAGTACCCTCGGACATGGGCGGGCGTGAAGAACTCCACCTCCAGGTCAGCGCCGCGCATGTGCCATTCCATCTGCACGCCACCGCGACACGTTGGAACTACCGAGGGGACCGGGCTCGTGGCCCGCATCACACCGCACAGGAGGTCCGAGGCCGCATTGACGCAGGCATGATCGATCTGTAGCGCGCCGTAGGAGTCCCAGTTAGGTGGAAGACTCAGGAGTTCAGCCATCCGCTCCACGGTCGGGACGGCCCAGGAGGGTGGAACGCCGACGACCCTTTTGCCCAACGGCTCCGCCGGGTCAGCGGGAAGCTGCCAAGTGATGGCCCACTCACTCCCAGCCAGTGCGGTCAACATCGTTTGCGGTGGCGAGAGCGCCTCTGTGGCGGTCCGCTGCCACTCACGATCCGTAATCCCCTCTCGCTCCAGTGTTTCAGTGGCCATCCTTCCTCCTCCAGAGATGATGCATCTGAGTCGTCGTGATGGACGTGAAGCCGCGCACCACCCATTCCCTCCCGATGTCGAAGAACGCCATCGCACCCTCGAGACCCTCACCGAGAGGTCGACCCCTCGCGGTCAATCTCATCACATAGATCGCGCGGTCTCCACTGGTCAGGTAGCCGGGCTCGACGACGACGTGCAGACGCCCGATCGGTGCATCGCTTCCATTGCGGATGACGTATCGCAGCGCCAATCGGGCCTCCTCGGGTCGCGGCAGGAAGCCGTCGCTATAACGGGCGTTGAACACGGTGAGCACGTTGCCAAGCTCGCCGAAACCCTCCCAGCCTTTGCCGGCCACAAGATGGTTTACATACGTGACTTCGCACTGATTGGGCTTGATTTCACCAAGCCCTTCCCGCTCGACAAAGCCGGCAAGGATGCGAACTCCGGAAGCGAAGGTCTCGCGGAGCCGAGGGTAGTGGGGATAGGCCTCCTGACCGGTTGTCTTCCGCCAGTTCTGGATGAAGCGGTCCCTCTGCACCTGGATCAGTTCGGTACCCGCCTGATTCAAGAACCAGCATCGAAGTGTAGGAGGGCCCTTGACCATCTGAAATCGAATGCCCGCCTCCGCCGACCGCGGCAAGGCGCCGAAACGCTCGACTAGCGGCTCGATAGGCGGATGCTCCTCGACCATCGGAAACCGGTCGCGGAACTCGGTCCAGAGCAGACCGAGCTGGGGTGCTCGAAGAGACCTGATCGCATCGAACTGCAAGGAAAGGGCGACTTCAACGACCGGAGGATCTTCAAAGTCCGGCAGGGATGCCTGCATGTCGGTCATACGTCACCCGCGGCGGCGAGGTTTTCGAATCATAGGTGGTCACACTACCATTGTTTATCGGCTTCTGACGGTCGTTGCAAGACTAGGGCCGTCGTTGTCGACGTCACACGTCCAGAGCACCAACACAGTCCGTCGCCATTCGGTCACAGCAGCTCGGTGGGCAGTTGGCCGGCGCCATCGACACCGCTGGCCGGTGTCGTTTCCTCGGCGATCGGCGCATCGATCGGCACGGGGGGCTCGGTCCGGGCCCCAGACGGTGGTCGTGTGGGTGTGGGACGTGGCTTGCCCGCCGTTGGCCTTGTGGCCGAAGCAGAGGCGGTGATCGTCACGGTCTCGAGCAGTTCGGCGGGGAACAGGTGGGCGACATGGGCCAGCCAGGCCTGCACACTCTTCGGCTCGATCGAATACCGCAGGAACCGTCCGTGGCGCTGGGCGCTGACCAAGTCGGCGGCCTTGAGGGCCCGCAGGTGAAACGAGGCGGCGTTGGGAGCCAGGCCCACCAGTTGGGCCAGTTCGCCTGCCTCCTGCGGAGCCCGGCACAACGCAGCCAGAATCCGCCGTCGACTCGGATCGGCCATCGCCCGGAAGATCTCGTCTTGTCGGTCGAGCATAATTCAATGCCTCATGGAAGCAACTTCTCAACATTTATTATACTAAGTCGCGGCCGAAATCAACGGGTACTGCCCGGCTGGAGGTCTCGTGGAGCCCCCGGAGTCGCGGACAATTATAAGTCTCTTGTTTTCAATGAGTTCAGCTCGGAGGGAGCGGCACCGCCGGCTCTGGTTTGGCGGCTGACGACCCCACGGCGGAGCGGGCCCGAACCCGACGGGTCGGGGGCGGACCGGCCACCAGGTCATTGCGCTGGGTGTCACGCGGGATCGCGATGACACCCGTGCGGCACAACTGCTTGATGCCGTAGGGCCGACACAGCTCGATAAACGATTCGATCTTGTCCTCCGGGCCGGTCAGTTGCACGAGGACGGACTTGGCCCCCACGTCCACGATGCTGCCGCGGAAGACCTCGGTCAGGTGGCGGATTTCGCCGCGCTTTTCCGGCGGGCAGTGGATGCGGA
>JACQVT010000663.1 GCA_016209665.1 Planctomycetota bacterium
GAGCTATCGCCGCATCGCCGCCTGGCACGTCCGCCACAGTCCGCTGCTGCTGCCCATCGCGTGGTGGGTACCGCGACTGCTGATAGGCAACGCTTACGACCCCATCGACCACGTCGGCCGCATCGCCCCGCGGCCGCTGCTTATCATCCACGGGACCGCCGACGAAATCGTCCCCGTCGAAATGGCCCGCCGTCTCCACGCCGCCGCCGGCGACCCGAAGGAATTGTGGCTTGTCGACGGCGCCGACCACTACGACCCACTGCGCGAAAACGCGGACGAGGGCCAAGGCCGGCTGCTGGAGTTTTTCCGACGCTGTGTGGCGGGGGTATGACCTTGCCGGTCACTCCCGGGTCCAGTTCTCGACCGTCAAGCCGGGTACGAAACGATTATACACCGACTCGGACCCGATTGCCCTCAATCCGCAGCCGGCCCTCGGCGAACAGGCGGATGGCCTCGGGATAGGCGATGCACTCCTGCTCGAAGACGCGGGCGGCCAGCGCATCGGGCGTGTCGCCCGGCAGGACGGACACGCGGCGCTGGAGGATGATCGGGCCGGCGTCGTATTCGTTGTTGGCGAAGTGGACGGTGCAGCCGCTCTCGGCGTCGCCGGCGGCCAGCACCGCCTCGTGCACGTGGTGGCCGAAGCAGCCCTTGCCCCCGTATTTCGGCAACAGGGCGGGGTGGATGTTCATCACGCGGCCGTACCATCGTTCGGGCAGTTGCCACAGGCAGGTCCAGCCCGCCTGCACCGCGAGCTGAACGCCGTACCGCTCGAGAACGTCCACGATCGCCTGGCTGAACGAGGCCACGTCCGCATGGTCCTTGCGGCGCACGATCTCGACCGGCAGCCCGGCCGCCCGTGCCCGCTCGACGCCCTGCACCTTCGAGAGCGAGGAGATCACGACGGCGATCCGCGCGTTGAGCTTCCCGGCGGCAATCAGGTCGATCAGATTCTGCAACGATCGGCCCCCGCCGGAGATCATCACACCCAGTGACAATGCCGTCTTGTCGTCCAACGAGATTACCCGTGATGAATGCTTTACTCTTCATCTGTGTCAATCTGTGTGATCTGCGGGCCCTTTCTTCTTCTTTTTGCCCACAGATCACGCACAGATCACACAGATTGACACGGAGACAACAATTCGCTGATCAGGTTTTCACGAGATCGAAGCTCACGGAGTCACCCTCAATCTCGGCCACATGTCTGCCGTTCAACAACGAGGGATCCAGCGTCAGTTCGGTTGCCAGTGTCTCGCCGCAGATGTAGTCGCGGTTGGCCTGGATAGCCTGGGCCAGCGGGCCGGTCGTGTTGACCCGCAGCCGGATGCGGGCCTGGTACTCCAGTCGCTCCTCCTTGCGGGCGGTCTGGACGAGGTGCACGAACTCGCGGGCGAGGCCCTCGGCCTTCAGCTCGGGCGTGATCTCGGTGCTGAGTACGACCACCACCTCGCGGCCCTGGGCGGCGGCCCAACCCGGCTTGGCCTGCACGCTCACCTGCACGTCGTCGGGCGTCAGCTCGACCGTCTGGCCGGCGACGGTCAGGGCGGCCTTGCCTGTCTCGTCGAGCTGCTTGCGGAGGGCGGCCGCGTCGGCCCTGGCGAGTTCCGTCTTGATCTGCGGCGCCAGCTTGCCGAACTTGGGACCCAGCGACTTGAAGTTCGGCCGGACCTCATAGGACACATACTTGTCCGCCTGGGCCACGAACTCGATCCGTTTGACGTTCAGCTCGTCGGCGATCAGCGGCAGGTGCCCGCGCAGGAACTCCTCGTGCGACGGGTCGGCCAGCACCAGCTCCACTACGGCCAGCGGCTGGCGGACCTTCATCTTCGCCTCCATGCGGGCGGCCCGGCCCAGCGAGGCAATCTCGCGAACGACGGACATCTCGGCCAGCAGCGGCTTGTCGATCAGGTGGGGGTCAGTCTGCGGGTAGTCGCACAGGTGCACGCTTTCGGCCGCGTCGGCGAATTGCGACCGCACCAGGTTCTGGTAGAGCGACTCGGCAAAGAACGGCACAAACGGGGCGATCAGCCGGCTGAGCCTCTCCAGGCACGTCCACAGCGTGCGGTAGGCCGCCTGCTTGTCCGCCTCCATGCCCGCCCGCCAGAAGCGGTCCCGCGACCGCCGCACGTACCAGTTGCTCAGACCGTCCACGAACTCGACCAGCCGGCGGCAGGCGGGGTAGTTCTCGTAGCGGTCCATCGCCTCGCGGACGTCGGCGATGGTCTGGTTCAGCTCCGCGAGCACCCAGCGGTCTAACTCGCTTAGTTGTGTGGGACCGGCATCTTGCCGGTCTGTTCCTGTGTGGGACCGGCATCTTGCCGGTCCGTCCTGGTCCGGACCGGCTGGAAGCCGGTCCCACACACCCGCCGGTGACCAGTTGTCGATGTTGGCGTAGATCACGAAGAAGCTGTACACGTTGTACAGCTTGATCAGAAACTCCCGCTGATCGGTGGCGATGGTGTCCTCCCTGAACCGCATGCCGGTCCAGGGAGCCTGGCCGCTGAGCATCGACCAGCGCATGGCGTCGGCGCCCTCGCGGTCGAAAATGTAGCCCGGCTCCTTGTAGTTCCGCTTGGACTTGGACAGTTTCTTGCCGTCCTCGCCGGCCATGAGTCCGAGGACGATGCAGTTCCGGAAGGGGTGCGGGTAATCGCGTTGCGGGCTCTGGCGGTCATCCGATTTTGGATTTTGGATTCTGGATTCTGGACTCTCCGCGTCTCCGTGTCCCCGCGTCCCCGCGTCTTCTTTTTGATCCGGGCCGAACAGCATGGTGCTGATGGCCAGCAGCGTGTAGAACCAGCCGCGGGTCTGGTCGATGGCCTCGCTGATGAAGTCGGCGGGGAACCGCGACCTGAACATCTGATCGCTGCCCGGGACATGCGGATAGCCCCACTGGGCGAACGGCATCGCCCCGCTGTCGAACCAGCAGTCGATCACCTCGGGCACGCGGCGCATCGTCGATCCCGGCGCGAACGGGGAATCGTACGTGATGGCGTCGATCCAGGGCCGATGGACCTTCAGGTCGTCGACCAGATCCGGCTGCTCGCGCTTGGCGTTCTCCCACACCTCCACGCCGGCGACGCCCGGCTTGGCCAGCAATTCGGCATACGAGGCGACCGCCTCCTGCCGGCCCGTCCTCTCGCATTCCCAGATGGGCAGCGGCGTTCCCCAGAACCGCTCGCGCGACAGCGCCCAGTCGACGTTGCCCTCGAGGAAGTTGCCGAACCGCCCCTCTTTGATGTGCTCGGGCAGCCAGTTGATCTTCGCGTTGTTGGCCAGGAAGGCCTCGCGAAATTCCGTCGTGCGGATGAACCAGCTCTTGCGGGCATACTGGATCAGCGGGTCGTCCTCCGCCCGCCAGCAGAACGGGTAGTCGTGGCGATACTGCTCGCGCTTGAGCAGCACGCCTTTGTCCTTCATCCAGCGGATGATGTCGGCGTCGGCCTCCTTGCAGAACCGGCCGGCGAAATCGGTGGCTTCGGGCACGAACGTGCCGTCGGGGGCGATCAATTGCAGGAAGCCCAGCCCGTTCTCGCGGGCCGCCCGGTAGTCGTCCTCACCGAACGCCGGTGCCATGTGCACGATGCCGGTGCCGGTGTCCAGCGTGACGAAGTCGGCCCCGATGACCTCCCAGGCCTTGCCGCCCTCGGGTTGTTTGTACTTGAAGATCGGCTCGTACTTCATGCCGACCAGTTCCTTGCCCTTGACCGTGCGAACCGTCCGCACATCCTTCTCCAGATTGACCGGCAGGCTCTTAAACACCGCGGGCAGCAGGGCCTTGGCCAGAATAAACTCCTCATTCTCGACGGCGATCTGCACGTAATCGACGTCCGGATGCACCGCCAGCGCGACGTTGCTCGGCAGCGTCCAGGGCGTCGTCGTCCAGGCCAGGAAACTCACCTTGGGCTCGCCGACGAGCCGAAATCGAACCGTGATCGACGGGTCGTCCACCGCCCGGTAGCCCTGGCCGACCTCGCCGGCGGACAGGGCGGTGCCGCCCTGGGGCCACCACCAGACGACCTTGTGGCCCTGGTAGAGCAATCCGCGGCGAAACAGCGCGGCCAGCGCCCACCAGGCGCTCTCCACGTAGGACTGGTGGTAGGTGACGTAAGCCTCCTCGAGGTTCATCCAGAAGCCGATGCGTCTCGTCAGTTCCTCCCACTCCTTCATGTAGCGGAACACGCTCTGCTGGCACAGGCGGTTGAACTTCTCGACGCCGTAGCTTTCGATCTCCGTCTTGGTGTGGATGCCGAGTTCCTTGCAGACCTCGGCCTCGACGGGCAGGCCGTGGGTGTCCCAGCCCCCCTTGCGGTGGCAGTAATAGCCCATCATCGTCCGGTACCGCGGAAACACGTCCTTGATCGTGCGGGTCAGGCAGTGGCCGGGGTGCGGCATGCCGTTGGCCGTCGGCGGCCCCTCGTAGAAGACGAACGTCGCGGCCCCCTCGCGCTGCTTGAGCGACTTGGCGTAGATGTCGTTGCGCTCCCAGAACGCCAGGACCTCCCGCTCCGCGGCGGGAAAATCGAACTGTGCCGGCACTTCCTTGAACATGGTGGTCAATCCAGAAGAAGTGAGAAGTGAGAAGTACGAAGTGACAACGTCCGACTCAGGATCCGGCGAGCGGCCCGTACTGGTCTGGGTTTCTCACTTCTCACTTCTCACTTCTCACTTCGAGCTTGTCGCCCGGGCAGGCGGCATTGTAGACACATCATCCAGCCCTGCCAAACTCACCCTCGATCGCCGCGTCTCGCCCGATGACGTCGAGCTTTTCCCATTCCGCCCGGCGCCAACGGACGTAAAACGTGATACCGACGACGATGACGAACAAGGTCGCGAACAGCCACGGCCCCCGCGAACCGAACTGCGGGAAACAGCGGGCGGTCACGTAGCCGCAGCCGATCATGATCGTCCAGGCCTGGGTCGCCCCCACCACCGCCGGCCACCGGGTATCGCCCGCGCCTCGCAGAGCGTTGTTGTAGGTGATGGCGACGGCGTCGAACATCTGGAACACCGCGGCGAACACCAGCAACTCGACGCCCAGGCCGATCACGTTCGGGTCGCGGGAGAACACCTCCATCAGCGGCCTGCCCAGCACGACGAACAGCAGGGCCATCAACCCCATGTAGGCAACGTTGAGCATCGCCCCAAGCCGGGCCCGCCGGTAGGCCAGGTGGATCCGGCGCTCGCCGATGGCCCGCCCTACCATCGTGGAGACGGCCATGCCGATGCCCACCGCCGGCATGAACGACAGCTCGGTGTATCGCCAGACGGTCGCGGTGGCGGCCATGTGTACCTTGCCGAACAGACCCACGATCCACACCAGAAACGCCGCCCAGGCCCCGATGTCCAGCACGAATTGCAGGCCCGACGGCCAACCCACGCGGAGGAGCCGGCCGGCCTTTTCGCCATCCCAACCCCAGGTCCGCCGGGCGTGAAACTGCTCGGCCGTCGGCCCGTAGCACATGGCCACCAGCAGCCAGACCATCCGGATCACGGTGGCGATCACCGTCGCCCACGCCGCCCCCGCCACGCCCATCGCCGGCAGCCCCCACTTGCCCAGCACCATCCCGTAGGTCAGCCCGGCGTTGAGCACGTTCGACCAGATCGCCGAGTGCGTGTTCGACCACGGCCGGTGGATGCCCACGAAATAGTGCGAGAGTGCGGTCTGGGCCCCCGCCGCCCCGAGGCTCAGCAGCCGTACCCGGGTATAGACCGTCTCCATCGCCAATACGTCCGGCTCGTGTCCGAACAGGGCGAACAACCCAGGCACCACCGGCCACAGGGCAAAGGCGAGCAGACCGAACAACAGGCTCATCCAGATCCCCTGCCACGCGTACACCGAGCAGTCGCGGTGCCGCCCCGCCCCCAGCCACTGGCTCACCACCGTGGTGGTGCAGATCATCGTGCCCATCAGCAGGCCGAAGACCGCGAAGAACACGAGGCTGCCCGACGACACCGCGGCCTGGGCGGCCACCGCGCCGGGCAGCAGCGAAACGACGTAGTAGTCCACCAGGCTCATGGCCGTCTGGGCGACCATGCTGGCCACGTTTGCCCCGGCCAGTCCGACCAGGAGCCGCAGGTCCGCGCGGACCCACCCCACGCCGGCCCAGACCTCGCTGGGCGCGGGCACCAACACGGCCGGCGTGGCATCCTGCGGAACGCCCAGGACACCGGATGGCGCGGTCGGATCGAACGTGATGGGGTCGTCGGACATAGGATCCCGAAAAAACAATCCCCGGCAGCTTGGCGGCTACCGGGGATGTCAGTGTGCTCGGCTTGGGCCAGTCCCCGGCGCGCTAGGTTCCTCCAATCGATGCGGTAATGAACCGGATGATCGGGTCTGTTGGCACGACGCACCTCCTCGACTAACGATTCCGCAGCATACCCGGGCCGCTGTAGACCTCGTCGACCTGATCGCGCTCCCGCTGGCGGCGCGGCTCGGGCGTGGTCGGTTGCGGCTCGGGGGTCGCGGCGTCGGCGGGCTTCTCCGTGGTTTCGGCCGGCCTGGCCACCTCGTAATCCCCCGCCAGGACCTTCTCGACCTCCGACTTGGCGGCGTCGACGTCCGCGATGTCGTCCTCATGCATACGTCTGGTCAAGTCGGCGAACGCCGCGGTTTTGCCCTCCAACTCCTTGGCGACCTGCGCCGGGTCGGGCGGGGCCTGGAAATCGGGCAGCGCCAACCGCCAGCCGTTGTCGATCCTCCTGGCCGTCAACTCGATCTTCCTGGCGTCGGTCGAATCGGCGGGCCCGGCGGTCAGCATCACCTTGGCTTCCTCGTCGCCGGCCTCCTCCACGGTCGCGTGCAACTCGTCGGCCATGTCGATCAGGTGCTGCAGCCAGGCATCCGGCACCTGGATCTGGATGGCGTGGCCGGCAAACTTCTCGTTGGCCGCCTTGCGGAAATCGCCCACGGCCTCCGCGAACGGCGCGACCGCGTCGATCATCGCCCGCATCGCTTCGGCCTGCTCGGCCAGGAGCACCTCGGGCAGCCGCGTCCAGTCGTTCATCGAGGCCATGTGCGTGACCGCGTCGGCGATGCCTTGTGCCGACGAATCGTCGATTCTGACCTCCTCGGGGGCGGCGGGCCTCTCGGTCGCCGGCTGGTCGGCGGCGGCGATCGGGCCCAGCACCGTGTCGCTCCTTCGGTCCGGCACATTGATGGCCATC
>JACQVT010000664.1 GCA_016209665.1 Planctomycetota bacterium
GCTGCGGATGGCCGGGGCGGACGTATCCTTCTACATCCCGCACCGGATCGACGAGGGCTACGGCCTGAACGCCGATGCCCTGCGGCAGATCGCCCGCGACGGGGGCCAGATCGTCATCACCGTCGACTGCGGCATCACGGCGGTCGAGGAGGCTCGCGTCGCCCGCGACCTCGGCGTTACGCTGATCATCACCGACCATCACCGGGCCGCGGCTACGCTGCCCAACGCCCACGTGGTCGTGCACCCGGGCATCGGCAGCGCATATCCGAACGCCGATCTGTGCGGGGCGGGCGTGGCCTTCAAGCTCGCCTGGGCCATCGCCCGCGGAATGTCGAACGCCGAGAAGGTGTCGCCCGACTTTCGCGAGTTTCTGACCAACGCCGTCGGGCTGGTCGCCCTGGGCACGATCGCCGATGTGGTGCCGCTCGTTGGCGAGAACCGCGTGCTGGCGAAGTTCGGCTTGGCGAACCTGCCCAGCAGCAAGCTCCACGGCCTGGGGGCCCTGATCGAGTCGGCCCGCCTCGCCGACCAGGCGAAGTTCAACAGCGACCACGTGGGCTTCTGGCTGGCCCCGCGGCTCAACGCGGCCGGGCGGATGGGCCACGCCCTGCTCGCCGCCGAGCTGCTGACCCGGGCCGACGCCGAGCGGGCCAGGGAGATCGCCCAGTACCTCGAGGGCCAGAACCGCGACCGGCAGAACCTGGAGCGCCGGATCTTCAACGAGGCGGTCGAGATCATCGAATCGCGGCGGCTGGCGTCGGATGCGCGGCGGGCGATTGTGGTCGCAGGCGAGGGCTGGCACGCGGGCGTGATCGGCATCGTGGCCTCGCGGATCGTCAGTCGGTTCGGCCGGCCGACGATCATGATCTCGCTCGACAACGGCGACGGCCAGGGCTCGGGCCGCAGCATCCCGCGATTCGACCTGCATCAGGCCCTGGCCGAGTGCTCGCACCACCTCGATGCCTACGGCGGCCACTCGATGGCCGCCGGCCTGCGGATCCGGAGCGGCAAGGTCGACGAGTTCTCCGAGGCCTTCGTCGCGCGGGCCAACCAGACGCTGACCGGGCGGGACCTCGAGCCGACGCTCCACCTGGACGCCGAGGTGCCCCCGGGCACGTGGTCTGCCCCGCTGGTCCGTGACCTGGAGCGCCTGGGACCGTTCGGGGCCGGCAACCCCAAACCGCGATTTGCCTCGCCCGTGCTGCACCTGGAGGGCGAGCCGCGGGCCGTCGGCAGGAACGCCAACCACCTCCAGTTCAGCCTGACCGACGGGCAGTCCCGCATGAAGGCGATCGCGTTCGGCCAGGCCGGGCGGCTGGACGTGCTCCGCGAGCGCCGCCAGTGCCGCGTGGCCTACACGCCCTGCCTCAACGACTTCAACGGCCGCGTCACCGTCGAAATGCAGGTGACCGACATCTCTTTCGCGTGAACCACCCGTCGAATCAGCGGATGACCGACTCGAGCCGGCGCTTGGCCTCGGCGAGATCGGCGAGGGGGTGTTCGGATTCCGTGCGACGAATAAATGGCACGTTGCGATAGCCGGCCTGGTCGAGAGCGGCCAGGTACTCCGGCAGGTCGAGCTGGCCCGCGCCGAGGGCCACCTCGCGGCCGGCGTGCCGTGGCGAACCGGCCACCGCATCGCGGGCCCGGGCAATCAGGATGGAGCTGGCCAGCGGCTCGATGCCCGCCAACGGCTCGAAGCCTTCGATGAGCAGGCTCGCCGGATCGTAGCAGACGCCGAGTGCGGGGGCATTGACCCGGCCCAGCAGGCCGGCCAGTGTGGCCGGGTCGGCCCCGCCGGTTTCCAGGGCCACGAACGTTCCCGTGCGGTCGGCGAGGTCGGCGAGCTGCTGCGTCACCTCGGCGAGCAAGCCCCGCTCGACGGCCCGCTCGTCGAGACGGCCAAGATGCGTGGTCACGATCGGCACCCGCAGCTCGGCCGCCAGCTCGACAATCGCCCGCGTGCGGTCGAGCCTTTCCTCAACCCGCGAACCGTCCATGAACCGGTTGCCGCCCAGGTCGCCCCCCAGCGCCGACAACTCCAGCCCCAGCCCGCGAACCAACCGCAGCAGATGCCGCCGGCCCGTGCGGCCCAGTTCCGACGGCTCGACCGGCCCCGACGCCGCCGGCAGCTCGATCCGGCGGAACCCAAGCCGCGCCGCCGACTCGATCGCCTCCTTCATCGGCTGGCCGAAACTGTCCAGCACCACGCCCAGGCCGCCTGGCATCCACGCCACCTCCCGAATGAGCCGCCGCAGTGTAGCACGATCAGCCGGCCGTGGCACGGGCCAATACGACCATCAGGGAATGAGTGGTACGTGACAGAATCGGCGGGGTATTTCAGAGCCCCGAGCGCAAGCGAGTGGGTCGTGTCTACCCGTCGCTGGCGCTGGGGGCTCTGAAAAGCCCACGTCGGTGTCGCCGCCCAGACTGTCACGCGCCCGGGGGATGAGCGCGCGGATGAACCGGGACTGAGCGGGCACGGGCGGATGGGTGCGCCGGCGATCGCCCTCACGCCGATTGGCCCGCCTGCTTCTTCTGGAACTCGGCGATCTGCAGGTAGAACCCGATGATCGTCCCCGACAAGACCAGGAACGGCGCGAAGATGGGGTTGCGGACCAGCATGTTCCGCATGTGGGCCCAGACGAGCGGGTTCTGGTTGACCAGGACGATCAGCCCGGCCAAAAACAGCAACGTGCCCTCGAGGCTGGTGACGACGGCCACCATCTCCTTCATGGACACGAACACCATCGAGGCCGCGCCCGCGAAGATCACCGCCGCCGCGACGAGCGTGACTTGGTCGTCCACGCCCAGGCGGTCGAGCAGCAGTATCGTGGCCAGGGCAGCCCACATGCCGGAGAGGACGGCCACCGCAGGCCGCGTGGCCCACAGGCTCGGGATGGCCAGGGCCAGGGCGACCACCATGCCCAGAGCGATGCGGACGTCTTCCGGCC
>JACQVT010000661.1 GCA_016209665.1 Planctomycetota bacterium
CCCCACCCCAACGAGCCGCGAGCGTCCTTGTCCCGGCGTAGCCCCGCGAAGTCGGAAGCGAGCGGTCCGCCGGCGACGCACCTGCTGTTGGTCAGCATCGGCAACACGCGGGTTGCGATTGCGCCGTGGGCCGACGGGCGTCGGGGAGCGGCCCGGCACGTCAAGCTGGATCCGGTCGGCAGGGCCGTCGCCGAAGCCCAGGCGGTATGGGACACGTTCCCCGCGGACGGCAGGCGCGCAGCGGTGATCGCGTCGGTCAACCCGCCCGGCCTGGACGAATTCCGGGCGGGGTGCGAGGGGCGCGGCATCGGCCCGGTGCTGGTGGTCGGGGACGACCTCGATCTGCCGCTGCCGGTCGACCTGCCTGAGCCGGAGAAGGTGGGCATCGACCGGTTGTGCGCCGCCGCCGCCGCCTACGAGAAGATGAAGTGTGCGTGCGTGGTGGCGGATTTCGGCACGGCTGTGACCATCGACCTGATCGCCGACAACGGCGTGTTTCTGGGCGGGACGATCCTGCCCGGCATGGCCCTGGCGGCCAAGTCGCTGCACGAGTATACCGCCCTGCTGCCGCTGGTCGAGGTGGGCCGTCCGACGCACACGCTGGGCAAGGATACCGCGAGCGCCATCCGCAACGGCATCTTCGCGATGATGGCCGGCGCCCTGCGCGAGGTCACCGAGCGATACGCGACGGACATCGGCAAATGGCCGCCGCTGATCGTGACCGGCGGCGACGGCGAGGCGGTGGCCAGCGCCTGTGACTTCGTCGACCACGTGGTACCTGACCTGGGCCTGGACGGGCTGGTCATCGCGTATCGACGGGCGTTTGAGCAAGAACCATGATCCCCCCGCCTCGAGCCTCCTGCCTGACCCCGCCCAGCCCCGGCGGCATTGCCGTCGTTCAGGTGATCGGCGACGCGGCGGTCCCCATCGTGAGCCGTCACCTGGCCAAGGCCGGCCGACCGGTCGAGCTGTCGCAGGTTCCGCCCGATGAGCTGCGGATGTGTCGCGTGACCGACGGCGCCGAGGTGCTCGATGATGCCGTGGTGTGCGTTCGGCAGTCGCGGCAGGCGGGGGCGGTCATCGACATCAACCTGCACGGGGGACCGCGGATCGTACAGCGAGTGCTTTTGATGCTGCAGCGGGAGGGCATCCGCATCGTCGAGCCGGCGGAGCTGCTGCCGGTGTCCGGTTTCGACGCCGGCCCGCTGTGCGGCGAGGTTATGGCCGCCATCGGGCGGGCCAAAACGCGACAGGTGGCGCTGTGGCTGGCGCGACTGCCGGGGTGGCTGGCAGCCGAGATCGGGCGGATCCTCGAGTGCGTTCGCGACGATCGCATTAGTGAAGCGGTGGCGGGGCTGGATCAGTTGCTCGCCGCCGGCGAGTCGGCGCGGATTCTGACTGAGGGGGCCCGCGTCGTGCTCCGGGGCCGGCCTAACACCGGCAAGTCGACGCTGGCCAACGCCCTGTCGGAGCGGGAGCACGCGATCGTCAGCGACTCACCCGGCACCACGCGCGACTGGACCGAGCACCCGGCGGCGGTCCACGGCGTGCCGGTGACCGTGGTCGATACGGCCGGTATCCGCGAGGCCGCCGATGCCATCGAACAGGAGGCCATCCGCCGGGCCATCCAGCAAGCCGAGCGGGCGGAGGTCATCGTCCGGGTCATCGACCGATCGTCGCCGCCACACCCGGAGGATCAACGGCCACCGCTGGGCGCCCGGGTCGAGAGAGGCCGAAGGGCCGCGATCCTCACGGTCTTCAACAAGTGTGACCTGCCCGAACATCCCGGCCGCCTCGACCCAGGCGAGCAGGGCCGCCGCGACGCCATCTGCATCAGCGCCCTCACCGGCGAGGGCCTCGACCTGCTGCGGACCCGAATCGCCGAGTCACTTGGCCTGCCCGCAGGCGTGCCGTGGCCGCTCGCCCCCTTCGCCCCCCGCCAAACGGAACTGCTCGGGCAGGCCCGCGCCGCGCTGACCGGCGGACTGGATGATCGGACCTGGGCCGTGGCGTGTTTGCAGAATCTCATTGGCCGCGACTCCCCAGACGGGTCATCGTCAGGAGCCGGGGTATAATGATGTAGGAGCCCAGGTCGGGCTCACAGCGTGGTGATGCGTCTATTGAACCGCACCGGCCGGCGGCTTAGAGTAACGCCGCTGAATGGCCACGCTCCACGTCCGCGGAACGTATTCATCATCTGCGCGGCGGGCCTGGGTTCCCCGCATACGCCCGCCGTGGCCAGGCTCGGCTCCCAGCAGCGGGCTGACGCCTCGGAGTAGCACTCATGGCAGACAGTTCAGGATCAGGTAGCGAATCCTACGTCGGTCGGTTGGCCGTCGAACGCAAATTGCTCACGCCCGAGGAGCTGCAAGTCTGCTACCAGGAGCAGCGGTCGCTCGCCCAAACCGGCAAGCGAATCAGTCTGACCGAGGTCATGCTCAAGTGCGGGTACGTAACCCGGTCGCAGTTGCAGCGGCTGGGCGGGGACATGGAGGACTCGATCGCCCGCAAGGCCCAGCAGATCCCGGGCTACCAGATTCTGGGCAAGCTGGGGGCGGGGGCGATGGCGACGGTATTCAAGGCCCGGCAGCTCAGCCTGGACCGGTTCGTCGCCATCAAGCTCATCTCCCAGAAGCACTGCCAGGACGAGCTCAACCGGAAGCGCTTCCTCCGGGAGATCCGGAGCTCCTCCGCGCTCCAGCACCCCAA
>JACQVT010000662.1 GCA_016209665.1 Planctomycetota bacterium
GCCCCGGGCCCGGACCTCCGCCAGGCTCTCCGCCATCCGGTCGATGGTTGCGACGTCGATGGCTTCGGCGATCTGGCGCGCCTCGCCGAAGTACTGCGCGGCATGGGACATCCGCGGTTCCCCCCGGCGGGCTTTCTATAGCATCTGGGGCCGGAAATCAAGCGAAAAGAAGCCCTGACAGGCCCCCCGGACGCGGCCGGCCCGTCTCGCGCCCTTCCCCTGAGGCGTGGGGCGCCCGGGCCCCGCGGGTACAGCCGCCCCGGCGGCCGCCGGGAACCCAACGGTCGGTGTTTCGGAGCGCCTGATTCAGCCAGTCCCGAGCACGACTCGGCATGCGGGTCGCCTACACGAACGACTGCAGCCGGGCGCGCAGGTCGGCCAGGACGCCGGGCAACCGTTCCACCAGCGCGCAGGTCACCCCAGACGAGATCCTCCCCAAAGGGATGCCCGAGGGATTGATGAAAGCGGCCGTCACCTGACGTACACCCAGACCGCCTCACGCCAAGGAGCCCGGGCGGGCCGTCCCTGTCGCTCCAGGGATTGCCACTCCGCCTCGGTGTACACCAGCAAGTCGATGGGCACCGGGAGATCCGTGGTATCCCACTCGACTCCGCGTCGCTCGAACGGTTGGGCGGCCGTTTCGACGACGACGATCACGTCAAGGTCACTCCCCACGCCCCAGTCGCTGCGAGCGTACGCGCCGAAGTACCCGACCCGCACAACGTCGCGCCGCCGCTGGCCGAGGCTTCGAGCCCAGTGGCGGGCCCCCCGGACCACCAATTCGCCGTCAGGCCATCTAAGAACGGACGAAGTCAACGATCTCAAGGGGATAGCGGTCTATTCCGGTCCAATGTTCCAAGCTCCAAGTCCGAGGTCACGGGCGCTGGTCATCTTCGAACCGCCAAGGCTTGCCTGCCACCAGGCAGGCGCCAAGGGCACCAAGCCGGATCCCCTTGGCGATCTTGGCGCCCGCCGAAGGCGGGCAAGTCTTGGTGGTTCGTGAACGGCCGAACGGTCAGGCTGCCACCTCAATCGTCGCAAAGAAATCGACCCGACGCGGCGTGCGCCTCGGGGTGACCGCGCGGTGTCTTGGCTGGGGAGGCGTTAAGCCGTCTTCAC
This sequence comes from Planctomycetota bacterium, assembly GCA_016209665.1. Taxonomy (GTDB): domain Bacteria; phylum Planctomycetota; class Phycisphaerae; order UBA1845; family PWPN01; genus JACQVT01. Next base: position 1,120 of record JACQVT010000662.1, read on the forward strand.
GCATTCCACGAATATGGAGGGCAACCGCTCTTTCGATGCGCCGAAGAGCCTGATCGATCGTTTTCCCCGTCGACACGCAGCCGGGCAGGTCCGGAACGGACGCCCCCCAATCGCTATCCGGATCCTTGTTAATACGAACCAAGTACTGGAGTGTTCTCATCGCTTACCTCGCCTGAGGCCCGCCTGCCGCATCACGGAGGCCAGCGTTCCTTTCGGCATGTCGTCACCGAGCTGGCCGCTCACGGTGACACGACCGGGGTTCTCGGGATGCTTAAACTGCCGGTGACTGCCCTCCGTCACTACCAAGCGCCAACCGTGCCGATCGAGAAGCCGGATCACTTCGCGGACCTTCACGACGACTCCATCATCAGACGTACCATGCCGACCGCCATACGGTCACCCGGGTTCGGCCGCTGGAGTCAAAGGCCTTCGGCCATGCGGTCGACGGTCTCGCAGTCGATGCGCTCGGCGATCCGACCCGCCTCGGCGAAATACTGCGCCGCGTGGGACATGGACCATTCACCTCTCTGGAGGCGCCGCGGGACGCGGCGGATCATAGCCCAAGCCGGCGGGGGGTGAACACCAAAAAATCGGTCGGGCCGCCGGCCCGGATCCGTCGCGCCGATCGGCGGCGCGCAGGGGCGGGCCAGCACGGGGCCGGGTCCCGATCCGGCGCCCCGGCCCGCCGATGCCGAGGGGATTCCAATCAGCGGCAAGCCGGCGTCATCTGACGTACACCCAGACCGTCTCGCGCCAGGGCGCGCGGGCCAGGCGGCCCTCCCGCTCCATGCGCCCCCACTCGGCTCGCGTGTACACCAGCAGGTCGACGGGCACCGGGAGGTCCGTGGCGTCCCACTCGACCCCCCGGCGCACGAAGGGCTGGCCGGAGCGTTCCACGACGACGACCATGTCCAGGTCGCTGCCCACGCCCCAGTCGCCGCGCGCGTAGGACCCGAAGTAGCCAATGCGGAGGACCTCGGGCCGTTGCCGCACGGCCCGCCCCGCCCACTCCCGGACGGCTTGATCCACCGTCTGGGCATCAGGCCATCTGAGAACGGACGAACTCAACCATCTCACGGGTATGACCGTTCGGGCCTTCGGATGTTCGGGCGTTCCCGGAGCCGGGATGGCCCGGGCTGTCGAGAAGGCGCACAAGGAGCCCCTGGTTCAGCCGGTCCCGGCCACGATCGGCGATGCGAGCGGCCTACAGGAGTGGCTGCAGGCGGGCGCGCAGGTCGGCCAGGACACCTGGAAGCCGCTCCACCAGCGGGCGCAGTTCCTCCCAAACCAGATCGAAACCGTACGGGTGCCGGAACAGGTGCCGGAAGCGCATGTACCGATGGAGTCGGAGTGCCAGGCCGTGATCCAGGATGACCTCCCGTTTCCCCGCCTGCGCCCTCTCCATCTGTCGCAGC
>JACQVT010000665.1 GCA_016209665.1 Planctomycetota bacterium
CTGGGCGCTGGCCACCTGGTAGTTCGCGATGGTGCTGGTGGTGTTGCCCAGAGCGTCGGCGAGGTCCACTTGCAGGCTGTTGGCCCCGTCCTGGAAGGCGGTGGGGCCGGTGAAGGCGTAGGTCGCGCCGTTGGTATCGCGGGTGAACTTCGCGCTGAAGTCCTCGCCGTTGAAGATCACGCGTAGACTGCCGGGGTCGACACCGCTGGGGTCGCTCCAGGCCAGCGTGACGGTCTGCACGCGGCTGGTCAGGGTGCTGCCGGGGGCAGGTGATATGACGAGCCGCGGCGCGGTCTGGTCCAAGACCACCGTGGCGCTTACCGCGGCGCTGGCATTGCCCACGGCATCCAGGGCGCGGACGCTGAAGCTGTTGCTGCCCTCCTGAAGGGTGACGGTCTTCTGCCAGCGTTCGGGGGTGGCCAGGCTGACGCCTTCGCTCGAACCGTTGACCTGGATGTCGAAACTGTCGGCCGAGCGGTCGCCGGCCAGGGTGATGGTCGCGATGCCCGTGGGGCTGATCGGCGGATCGATGGTAGGCGCGCTGGGCGGCTGACGGTCCAGGACGACGATGCGCCGCGCGCTGCCGATGTTGCCGGCCGCATCGGCGATGGTCGCGGTGAGCTCGTGCGTTCCATCGGCCAGCACGAGCGCACCGGCGATGCGGTCGGCCTGGGCGGGGCCGATGTCGAAGGCCGCGCGCTGACTGGCACCATCGAGCAAAACATCCAACGTCGCCGGCATCGCCGTGCTGATCGCATCGGTGTAGCTCAGGCGGATGGGGAACTCCGGGTCGTTGGTGGCCAGGTCGGCCGCCGGGAGGTCGAAGCGCAGCTCGGGAGGTGTGTTGTCGATGAGCACCGAGATGCTCACGCTCCGGCGATTGCCCGAGCAGTCCTCGACCTCGGCGCGGACCTCGACCTAAGCGCCCACCTCGAAGGGCACGGTCAGATTGGGGGTCAGCAGGGCGCCTTCGAGGGTGACGGTGAACTGCGAGGTCACGTCCACATCCCCGACGAATACCTGGCCGGTGGGCTGGGCGATGCCGCTGGTGAGGTCGCTCCAGCTCACGCGCACATCGGGGGTGACGTCGGACGTGATGAGCCCGTCGACGGGTTCGACGATGACCACGTCAGGCAAGATCGAATCGTAGATGAATTCCACAAAGGCGGTCTGGATGTTGGCGGCCCTATCGCAGACCTGAAAATCGGCGCGTGCCGTGCGCGACTGCGGCAGGGTGGGCTCCAGGTCGCCCAGGCGCACCGTGGCCTCGCCATCGGTGATGGCAAACAACGCGGTGACGTCTTGCGTCCCGATGCGGGCGCGGAATTCCTCCTGGGGAACCCCGGTAATGATGTCGCTCCAGGTGATGCGCGCGACGGTGTCGGCCCGCGTGCAGGCGCCGGAGGCCGGACTCTGCACGACCAGCTCCGGGGGTTGGGCATCGGGCACGAAGGCCTTGAGGCTCAGGGTGAACTCGGTGGCCGCGCCCGACTTGACCTGAACTTCGAGGGTGTTTTGATCCGACACGACGACCGGCACGCTCAGAGCCGCGACGTTGGCGTTGAAGTCGTTGGGCCGCATGACCTCGACGCCGTTCAGGAGCACGCGCGCGGTGGTGACGCGCGCGGCGCCCTCGCCGTTGGCCATCGCCAGGTCGAAGCGGCCCTGGGTGGCCGGCAGGCTGAAGTCGAAGCTCTCGAAGGTCTGCGGCTCCTGGCCCACGAAGCGCCGGGAGAAGAAGGTTGTGTCCCCCGCGCGCTGGCGCAGCTCGGGTGGGACGAGCGCCTCAAGGATCACGCCCTCGATGTCGATGGTCCAGGAGCTGCCGGGTTTCGATTGGAACTCGACCGCGAGGCTGTTCTCCTGCAAGAGGACGACCGGCTTGCGCAGGCGCACGACGGTCTGGTTGAAATCGCTGGGGCCGAAGACCTCAACCCCGTTAAGCGTGATCGCGCCGCTGGAGAGCGACTGGTTGCCCACGGTCAGGTAGGCGCTCAGGTCCACCGCGCTCACGCCCGCGGGAAGGACTACGGTGCGCGCAAAGGCGTTGGGCCCCTTGGTGGTCCGGGTGAAGGTCTCGGGACCAAAGACCACCAGGCGGCCGCGGGGCACGCAGTCGGCCAGGGCCGCCGAATCCCAGGCCAGCAGCGCCAGGAGAAGCAAGACATAGCGCTTGGTCATCGCCGTCCCCTTCAACGCGGCTGGAGCTGTTTCAGGAGCTCCAGGTCCTCGCGGCCGCCGTACTGGCGCAAGAGGTCGGCGATATGCCTGCGCTCGGCCTGGGGCGCGCCGCCCCGGTAACGCCTCTCGATGACGGTTCGCGCGGCCGGCGTGTGCATCTCCGCCAGGCCGGCCAGGGCGTTGATCCGCACGATGGGATCGGTGCCATCGGCTTCCAGCAGCGCGGCGGTCTCATCCACGCCCTGCTGGCGGCCGTGCAGTACGCGCAGCGCGGCGAGCTGCGCGGCGGGACCGCTGCCGCTCTGGAGTTGGGCCTTGAGCTCGGCCTCGGGTAAGGCGTCGGGCTGGCGCAGGGCCTGCTGCACAAAGGCGGCCGAAGGCAGGCTGGGCTTGAGCACGACGGGGCCGCGGTCGCGATCCGTGCAGCCCAGGAGGCAGGCACAGAAGATCCAGGCCGCCACTCGATTTTGGGATGCGCCTCTCATTGGCCTACCACCCAGATGCGAACGCGGTAGAAGTCGAGGTCCGAGAATGCCCTGCCCCCTGATGAAATCTCGATGCTGTTGGTGGTGAGGTTCTGCCAGTTGGCGCCCAAGAAGCCTCCACCGACGCTGTCCCCGCCGTAGCGGTCGATATTTATCCCCTTATTTGCTACCTGGTCGCTCCTGAAGGTCAAGTCCACCAGCATGCGCTCGGGGGAGACGTTCAAGTTGTGGAAGACCATGAAGGTGTCAAAGGAATCGGGATTGGGGATGTAGCCGCTGTCGAAGTCCGGCTTCGGGAAGTTGCTGCTAACGTTGTCATACTCCCAGACGCGCACACGAAACTTGTCAACATCCGAGTCGTTGCCGCGCCGCACGACATCAATGCCGCTCGTCTTCAGATTCTGCCAGAGTGCGCCTCGATTAAAGCCTCCGCCGCCATCGGTTCCAATGAACGTGTTGTGGATCTCGTTGGTCGCATCTTTAAAGAAAATGACGCTTACGACCATCTTGTCGTGATCCTTGAATACGTTCGGAAAAGTTACACTGGACGTCTGGCCGGGGTTGATTTCTGTCCAGTTGGAGCTCTTGAAGAGCGGTGCGGGGAAGCTCGGATTGGTCCCGAAACTCCAAACGCGCAGGTGTTGCTGCTGGTCGCTGGCGGCGCCGACCCGCACGACTTTGAGGCTCTGCGTCGTTAGGGCGGTCCAGTACGATCCGACCTGGCCACCCGGGAAATCATCGAACACATCTGAGCCAATGGCCCGGTTGTTTACGCCCAGATCGGGAGCAAAGAACTGTTGGTCGACGACGAAATTCTCCTCAGGCGGCCCAATGATGGTGACCGGTGTGGGCGACAACGGGTCGGCATAAGAGACGAAATCGAAGATTCTCTCCGCGTTAACCAATTCGAATCGGCTGTTGAATCCAGGCTTCGGAAGCGAACCGCCCACGTTGCGCGCGGCGCCGACCAGGTTGCCGCTCGTGTTGACGATCTCTTGGCCGCCTATTTTGATCTTCTTGACGTCCAGGAAGCCGTTGTTGTCCAGCCGTGCTACTTCATCCGTGACGCCAATGATGAGCCCATTGGCGCGAATAGTCCGGGTCGTTGTTGTTTCACCGGACCCATCCCTGCGCAAGAAATTGGCGGCCGTGAGTGCACTGCCACTGTCGAGCAAGCTGCTGGCGGTCAGGGCGTGCCCGGCGTCGGTGAGAAGGATGCGGGGCCTGAGCTCGGTGCCGCCGTTCACCTGTACCCCTACGAAGCGGGGTTGGCCGGTGAAGACCGCGGCGAAGCTTTGGGCCGAACCGCCAGTATTGCGGCCGGTCCCCAGGGTCTGGGCGAAAATGCCGTTGGTCACCTGGACGCCCGCAATCTCCTCTCGCCAGAGCGGATTGGTCGCAGTGTCCGTGTCGTAGATGCTCAGCGTCAACCCCACCGCTCCCGCGGTCGGCTGCCCGTCGTCTCCGGTCAAGCGACCCTGGATCGTGATCCCGGCCGCCGAACTGGGTGCTGGCGCGACCAGCAGCAGGGCGGCCCAGACCCCCAGCAGGGTGATCGACAGGATCCAGAGCTTGCGCCGCGATACCTTCACCTCTTGCGTCATGTTCGCTCCCCTCATTCCTTGACGGTCAGATGTTCCATCAGCGCCTGGACCCTGGCGGCGCGCTCGCCGGTCGGAGACGCGCTCGCCCAGGCCGCCAGATGCGGCCGCAGGCGGGCTTCGAGCTCTGCGCGGCGGGCCCCGTCGCCTGGCGACAGCTGCAACTGCTGGATCAAGATCGCGGCGGCGTGTAGATCGGCCGGCGCCTGGCCCGCGGTCACCAAGGGCATAAGCACGTCCAGATCATGCGGGCTGGGATGCGCGATCAGGGCGGCGCACAGGTGCTCGGCGGCGAGAGCGCCTTGGGGCGCCGCCAGCCCAAGCGCCAGCGCCTCGCGCGCCCAACGGGCCGGGATCTCGCTCAGGATCTGCACGCCCAGTAGGCGCAGCGATGGCGGCGCGGCGGGGCCGAAGAACTGCCGCTGTATCTCTTCCATGATGTCGCGGCCCGCGCTCACCGCATCGCCGTCGGCCTCCAGCCTGGCCGAGATGGCGCCGGACTGCACCAGGGCTTGCTTCAACCGGCCGGCGTCGGACTCTCGCGACGCCAGAGTCACGAGCGCGCGCAGGGCGGTTGCGCTACCGCGGCGCGCCAGTATTTCGAGGAGGGCCCGGCGGACTTCGCCCGCCAGGTTTGAACGATAGGTCTCTTCTATGGCCTGGGCTAGGTCGGCGTCGTCCAGGCAAGCGAGTCGCAGGGCTCGCGCCGGATCCTGAGGGTTCTCGATGTAGTCCTTCAGCAGCAGCCGCGCGGCCGCGCTGCGGCCCTGCCCTCTGCGGGCATCGAGGATCAGCGGGGCGAGCGCCACCAGGACCGCGCCGATGATGAGCAGCGCAATCCCGGCCATTAGGCCCACGAGCTGGCGCCCCTGATTCATGCTCCCCCTTTGCCCGTTGCGCCTCACGGGCCCCGTGAAAGCGCGGCGATTCTAGCCGGGAGGGGGGGGGGGGGGGCGAAGTCAAGCGCGTTCTTTGAGCTATTGCCCCCTGGCGCCTGCCTGGCAGGTTGCGGCCCCGCTCATGGGGCCGTGGCCATGCGCCCCACGACCGCAGGAGCGATCTGGCGCTCGACTGGCCGCGCCGCTGGCGGCCAGGATCACATGGTGGCCCAAGTCGCCGAGTTGCGCCGACAGCAGGTTTCGGATGGCCAGGTCGTCGTCCACGGCCAGGACGTCCAGGGCCAGCACGCGCGTGGCGTCGTTGTTGAGCTTGTGGGCGAAGGCCCCCAGGGCGGCCTTCAGCAGCAGATCATCCATTGGAAGCTCCGTCCCCTTCTCCCTCGCCCGGCGGCAGGGATCGCCCGTTCTCCAGGGGCAGGAGCAACACGATCCGCCGGCCCTCGAGGGTGACGAAGACCTGCTCGCCGAGCATGGCCTGGTAGATCATGTCGGTGATGTGTTCGGGGGTCTCGTGCAGGTCGAAGTCAGGCATGCAGGGTCTGTTGGATGATGGGAGCCGCGGCCGCGATGTCACTGACGCCCAGGGCTCTCTCGATGGTCCCGCCGCCCACGACCCACTCGCCGTCGTAGAAGACCACGGCCTGGCCGGGGCAGACGGCCCGCTCGGGGCGGTCGAAGATCACGCGGGCCGCTTGCTCGGGCAGGACCTCCACGGTCGCCGGCACGGGGCGCTGGTTGTAGCGTATGCGGGCCTGCACGCGCAGAACCTCGCCCGCGGGCGCGGCCGGGCGGATGAAGTTGCAGCCCAGGGCCAGGAGGCCGGGGGCTTGCAGGTCCTCGGCCGTGCCCAGGGTCACGGTGTTGCTCTCCGGATCGAGGGCCGTGACGTAGCGCGGCTGGCCCAGCGCGATCCCCAGGCCGCGGCGCTGCCCTATCGTGTACTGGGCCACACCCTGGTGCTCGCCCAGCAGGCGACCATCGGTGTCCACCAGCGGCCCGGGCCGGCGGGCCTCAGGCGCGCGGGCGTTGACCACGTCGCGGTAGTCGCCGGTGGGCACGAAGCAGATCTCCATGCTCTCGGCCTTGTGCTCGACATGGGTCAGGCCGATGCGGCCGGCGATGGCCCGCACCTGGGACTTGTCGAGGTCGCCCACGGGGAAAAGGCAGCGCCGGCGCTGCTCGGCCGTGAGGGCGTAGAGGAAGTAGGTCTGGTCCTTGGCGCCGTCCACGGCGGTGCGGAGGTAGACATCGTCGTGCTCGGCGCGGCCGGCTGCGAAGCCCGATGGCGGCGTCGAGAACCTGGATTCGATCCTCAGCGGGGCGAAGGCCCCGCCTCCGGTCGAATCCAGAACCTCTCCTTGCCCTCGGGCTTCTCGCTCGGCCGAAACCAACTGGTCGTCCGGGCGGACGACGGCCAGGCGGGCATAGTGGCCGGTGGCTACGTAGCGGGCCTCGAGCTGGCGGGCGATGGCGTCCAGCTTGCCGAACTTGAGGTTGCGGTTGCAGTAGACGCAGGGGTTGGGGGTGCGGCCGCGCCGGTATTCATCCACGAAGTGGTCCATCAGACCTTCGTAGGCCTGGGCGAAATCCATCACGCGGAAGGGGATGTCCAGGATCTCGGCCACGCGCCGGGCGTCCAGGGCGTCTTCCACGCTGCAGCAAGACCGGCTGCGCGTGCGCAGGTCGTCCGCCAGGACGCTCTTATTTTCATGTTCGACCCCCATGCGCATGAAGACGCCGATGACCTCGTAGCCGGCCTCTTTGAGCAGGTAGGCGGCGACGCTGGAATCTACGCCGCCCGACATGGCGCAGACGACGCGCGCCGCGCGCGCGGGTCGATAGGATGCGAGATCGCTTCGCTCGCTCACGGCCCGTTCACGGCCTTTCTTGGGCCACGGGGCCCGCCTCGGGGTCCAGGTCGAGCATCAGGGTGTCTTCGTAATAGGGAACGGCCTTGGCCACGCGCAGTTCCTGGAGCTTCTTCACGATGTCGTGGATGCGTTCGGCGGCCGCGAGGACGTGCTGGGCCAGGGCGTGGGGGCGCGTGTCCGCGTCCAGCGCGGACAAGAGCTCCTGGGTGAAGCCCATGATGCCGGTGAGCGGGTTGTTGATCTCGTGCGCCAGGGTGACGGCCATCTGGGCTACCAGCTCGGTCTGGGCC
>JACQVT010000666.1 GCA_016209665.1 Planctomycetota bacterium
GATCGCCGACCAGATTCGGCAGTCGTCGTTCCTCCCGGATAGCATCGAGACGTATGTCGAGAAGATCGCATTGGTTGCCCTCGTCGTCCCGATCCTGTGGACCTGGCTAACTTATCTGTCGCTACTGATCTTTCGCATCTCATTGCAGCGAGCTCGCATTCAACCTGTTCACATGCTGCGGTGCTCACTCTACAGTTTCGATCCGCTGGCCTGCGCCTGTGTGCTGACCATCGTGGGCGCCGGTGTCCCCTGGCTTTTCCTACCGCAATCTGTTCGGCAGTTCATGCCGCTGCGCGATGCCGATCTCCTGGTGTATCTGATGTTGCTGGGATGGGGCCTTTGTGTCGCCCTGGGCGGCTACCGGCTCTGGAGGGCGCTGGCTCTCTACCTGCGGTTCGATCACGCCCTGGGAACCATGATCGCGTCGCAGGCGATCACATTCCTGGCTGTACTGAACTGGCTGATGCTTGACAACACGCATCTGATTCTCGATCTGCTTTGCCCGGTTTGAGCCAGCGGTGAGGACTACTATGGCGCGCCGGTGATGACGGCGACTGTTGCAAGGCAACCGCTCCTCGCCAAGTCGAGTCTCCGACCTGGCGGTCACGGCTCGTTGGGTTGAGTCCGCGTCGCCGTGTCTCCGCGTCTTTTCCGCAAGCCGCAGACCGCACGCCGGCTCCTCACAGCATCCCCGCCTGCTTGGCGTACTCGAAGACGCCGCCGGCTTCGATGATGGGGGCTACGTCGCCCAGGGGCTTGAGGGCGAAGGTTTCGCCGCTGCGCTGGTTGGTGAGCTTGCCGGCGGGGACGTCGATGACGACGTCGTCGCCGGTGCGAAACTTCTCGACGAGGCGCTGGGCGGACTCGAAGGGGATGAGGTAGCCGCCGTTGACGCTGTTGCGGTAGAAGATGCGGGCGTAGAACTCGGCGACGACGGCCTTGATGCCGGCCTCGGCCAGGGCCAGCGGGGCGTGCTCGCGGGAGCTGCCGCAGCCGAAGTTCCGCCCGCCGACGATCACCGTGTAGGCGCTGCGGGTGTTGTCCGGGTCGGCCTGTTCGACGAAGGACACGCGGCCGGCGGGCAGGCCGGCCAGGGCCTCGGGCACCCCGCACAGGGCGTACTTGCCGAACAGCTTGCGCTCGTCGGGGATCGCCGGGTTATACATCAGGTACTGGGCCGGGATGATCTGGTCGGTGTCGATGTCGTCGCCCAGAACGTACACCTTGCCCTTGATGATCGGGTCCATTCGTAACCACCTCGGTGGTGCGCGGGTCGAACGTCACGCCGACCCGTCATTATATGCGCATGGACGGTGCGGTAAAACGCCCTGAAGGGGCGAACGTCAATAGCCGGCGGCGTGAGCCGCCGGGACGCGTTCGCCAACAACCTTTCAAGCCCCGAAGGGGCGCCAGGAGCGCGCGGAGGTAATGACGGCACACGCGCGATGGGGCTCCGAGCATGGGCTCGCACAGAATCTACCGCCCTTGCAGGGCTTTGTCGTTGGCCACGGTCAGTGGTCCGAGGGCTTGCGCCCTCGGCTTTTGACCTCAGCCCTTTCAGGGCTGTATTGCCCATGGCTTTTACAGGAACAGTCAAGCACTGCCGGACGTGTCCCGGCGCCTCAGCCTGCGCGAATCTCGACGAGCGACCGGGCCGATCACCGCTCCAACCGCCGCGGCGGCGTCGGTGGGGGGAGCGGTTCCGGCGGAGGTGCGACGGCCCGGCGCAACTCGTCGCTCAGATCGATGCCGTCGATGGGCGGGAACGACTCCAGCCGCCGCGATTCGCTCAGCAGGCCCAGCAGCGTGGGCATGAAATCGACGAGTCGTCCCACCGGCACTTGCGTGCCGGCCGGCAGGTCGGGCCCGGCGAAGAACATGGGCACGTGCATGTCGCGGTGCAGCGTCGAGCCGTGGCCCGCGACCTCATTGGGGTACAACAGCCAGCCGTCGGCGGCGAAGACGACCAGGTCGCCGGTGTGCGGGGAGTCGAACATCTCGACCACCTGCGGCACGAGGTCTGGGTAGCGCGAGGTCGCCGTCGCGGCCAGCCATTCCCGTGAGTCGTGCCAGCCACGCTCAGAGCCGACACCAGAGTCGGCTCCCGAGAGTCCGGCGAAGCGAGACAGCCGGGGCTCGCCTTTGATGAGCAACGGATCGCCGACGTACTGGGCGAGGCGGTATAGGCACCGCTCGTCCTGCACCCGCCGCTCGACGACGAGCGACCCCGTGCGCGACCAGACGGCCGCCCGGTTCGGCCCGGCCCGGGAGGCGACCATCTCGACCGCGGGCAGTTCATGCACGGCGGGCGGCGTCTTCGCCCAGGCCCGCACCTCGCCGGGTTCCGGCCGATGGACCCAACCACGCCCACGAAGATGGACCATGGCCACGCGGCCGGCGTCCACCGTCGCGATTGCGTCGTAGTGCTGCATCGCCTCGTAACGGCCGGCGTAATCGGCCTCGCGCAGCGGGCTGTTGAGCACCTTCATGCGCCGGTGGGCTTGCAACCAGCGGATGAGGCCGAAATCCTGCCCGGGCTCGATCGGCGCCATGCCGTGGTCGGAGATCAGGGCATAGTAGGTCGAGCGGCTCAGGCCCAGGGTGTTCATGGCCGCAGTCACACGGCCCACGGTGCGGTCCAGGTGGGTCAGGGCGGCGGCGTATTCGCTGGAGTCCGGCCCCTGGCGGTGGCCGATCTCGTCGATGGCCGGGTAGTACGTCATCAGCACCGTCGGCCACCGCCGCACGCGGTTGGCCAGATCGACCACGTCGAGGAACGTCTCGCCGACCGCGCGGTCGGCATCGAGGTACCGGCCAAGGATCCAGGCGCGGTCGAAGTCGGGCTTGAGATCGAAGCTGGCGGTCACGCCCCGGTGCGTCTGCGCGAGCAGGCTCACCGTCAGGCGGTCCGACAGCACGTCGTAGAGGGTGGTCCGCCGCAGGTCGTGGTTCACGTCGCGGGCGGTGTCGAGGGTCATGTAGCAGCGGACGAGGAGGCGGTCGCGGTCGAACCAGAAGTTGCCGAGGATGTCGTGGTGGCCGGGATACAGACCGGTCACGACGGTCGAGCAGTTGGGGTAGGTGACGGCGGGCATGGCGGCGATCGCATCGCGGATTTCGACGCCACCCTCGAGGAACGTGCGACGGATGTTCGGCAGCAGGCCGGCGTCGAGTATCTCGCGCAGCCGCTGCACGTCCAGGCCGTCGGCAAAGAAGATCACAACGTTTCGCGGCGGCTTTTCGACACCGTCGGCAAGCCGGAGCCGCGCGGCCTCGGGCAGCGTACAGCCGGCAACGCACCACGCTGCCGCGGTGATCGCCGTCCAGACCACTGATCGTCGCCGATGGATCACGTCCGTTCAGTCAGACCGCCTTGCGGGCCACCGGGTCCCAGGTGATCCGCCTGCCCGACCGGTAGGCGAGGTTGGCCATGTGCGAGGGCAGCAGCGAGCTGACGCCCAGCTCGACCGGGGCGTTGGGCCGGGCGCCGCTGCGGATGCAGGCAATCCAGTTGTGTTGATGGCGCACGCCCTGCGAGGGCCAGTGCTCGACGGGCTTGTCGCGCTGGCCCTCGGCCCAGACCTTGATGTCGTCGCCGCGCACCTCCATGGTCCCCTTGCTGCCGTAGAGGATGAAGCCGTCGCCCTCGAAGCCGTTGGTGAAGTTGCTGGTGAACGACAGGCTGAACGTCTTGTAGTCCCAGACCGCGTTAACGACGTCGGGCGTCTCCCAGTATTTCACGCCGTACACGCCGCCGTTGCAGACCGCCGTGTGGGGCGTCGGCTCGCCGCACAGCCAGTGAACGTTGTCGATGACGTGCACGCCCACGTCGGTCACCAGGCCGCCCGCGTAGTCCCAGTACCATCGCCAGGCCGTGTAGCGCAGGGCGTCGAACGGCACCTTGTGCTTGCAGGGTGCCTGGAAGGTGTCCCAGTCGATCTTGGCTCTCTTCCAGTCCAGTTCGCCGACGGTGCTCTTGGCGACGTTCTCGGGCAGGAAGGGGTCCTGGGCCGTGACGTAGTTTCGGCAATCGAACGCCCGGACCCAGCCGATGGAGCCCAGTTTGCCGTCGTCGATGTACTGCTTGGCGGGGATGTAGTTGCTGTGACTGCGACGCTGGGTGCCGATCTGGATGGTCTGGCCGCTGGTTCGCTTGGCCGCCCCCAGCATCC
>JACQVT010000667.1 GCA_016209665.1 Planctomycetota bacterium
GAGCTGAGTGAGGCGTAGGTCCCCCCTCTACCGGCCTCGGCGTTCTCTCTAACCGTAGCCAAGCTGCTCCCACTCGCTGGATCGGAGGCACCACCCCGCCGTGCGGCGTGTACCCGGAGGGCGCCGGCCGCTACGCGCGGACGATCTTCACGTCGCCGGGCGCAAGGGTGAGTGTCAGCCGGCGGGCGGTCAGGCGCGGAGCGGGCGAGGGGACGATCTCCAGCAGCACCTTGGGATCGCGCGGCGAGCGCAGGCCGACTACCGTGGTGCGGCGGGGCTTGTTCATGTCGATGTTGGCCAGCATCAGCAGTGATTTGCGGGTCCCCGGCACGCGAAAGCCGGTGGCCAGGATGTGGTGGGCGTTCGTGGCGAGCTTGGGAAAGAACCAGGCTGCCTTCCGCGTGATGGATGGCAGGAACCGCCGGCGGAGGGCAGAGGCACGGGCGATCAGGTCGACCATTTCCGGTCCGCCGGGGTTCGTCCAGTGCAGAGCGTAGGGATCGAAGAACGCCAGCTTGCCGTACTGCGGGTCGCGGCGGGGCAGGGCGTAGCGGCCGGGCCGGCCGACGTCCAGGCCCAGGTTCATCGGCTGGCGTTCGAGCACCTCCATGCCGCTGTTGATCATGGGCACGGCGTTGGGTAGGAACATGTTGACCACGACGGCCTGCCGGCTGAACCGCGGACCACCCCGCCGGACGGTCGCCCGCGGCGTATCGGGCGTTTCGGCGGCGGCCAGCACGGGCAGCTTGAGCGATGGGAGTTCGGCCAGCATCCGGTGCATCTGCCCGTCGCTCGCACGGGGTTGGCAGTACCAACTCGGCCCGAGCAGGACGTTGTAGCCGGCCTTGCGGACGCGAGCGTGGTTGCGGGCGCTCAGGTCCTCGGCGAAGAAGCAGAAGTCGGGATCGCGGCGGCGCGGCCGATCCAGGATCGTCCGCTCCAGGTCGGACGGCAGGGCGTGGGCCATGTCCAACCGGGCCCCGTCGATGCCGAATTGCTGGTAGAACGGGATGATGTCGGCCAGCCGGTTCCACAGCTCGCGGTTGGGCCGCCGGCCGGGGAACAGATTGCACTTGATGGTGTCGAACAGCACGTAGGGCGGTTGCCGCTCCGGATCCTCGAGCAGGGCCGCCGCCTCGGGCGCGTGGTCGAGGTACAGCCGGAAGTAGGTCACGTCGCTCCAGGCCGGCTGCCGGTCGTTGATGACGTCGCTGAATCCCGGCGGCGTGATCACGCCGAACCGATGGGCGATGGCGGCCATCAGGTTCTCGGGCGGGCGACGCCGGGCGCCGGCCGCGAATTCGGCCCACTCGCGCGGGTGGGTGATACTCGGCGCGACCCGGAACTTCTGGAGATGCTCGCGCACCGCGGGCACGCGGTAGACTTCGTCGAGCCGGCCGGGAATGGGGTTCTCGTAGTGGACGTCTGGCAGTCGCGGCGCCCGCCAGTCGGCCTCGAACCGACGGTCGATCCAGTAAAACCACTCCGGATGCTCGAGGATCCAGTCGCAATCGCGGGCGGCCGTCCGCGGAGCCACGTCGAGCATCACCCGCATCCCAAGCCGGTGCGCACATTCCACGAAGACCGCGAACTCATCCTTCACCGCGGCCGGATCGTCGCCGGCCAGCGGATCGTGCAGCGATGCGTCCAGTTGCAGGAAGTCCTTCGCCGAGTAGGGGCAGCCCAGCTCGCCCTTGCGGAACAGGTTGCTGATCTTGACCACCGGCAGGAGGTACAGCGTGGTGACGCCCATCTTCGCCAGCAGCGGCAAGACCAGGCATGACTTGAGGAACGTGCCCAGTTCCTGGTATCGATCCCGCCGGCGGCCGGGCGCCGCGGCGATCCGCCCGTCGGCGTCGTGGTCCCAGGCCGTGGTCATGCGGACCATCATGCCGTACATCGTCTGGTCGGCGATCCAGTCGCCCGGCCGCCCGCGACTTCTCGATCGAGCGCCGTGGTCCGCGTAGACCCGTGACAGGCTGCGTCTCGCGTATTTCGCGTCCGGGGGCGACTGCCCGCGGATCCATTCCAGGCACGCCGCCACGTATTCACGGGCGTTGACGATGATCTGACCATGCGTCCGCGTGCGTGGACCCGCGTAGCCCCAGCAGTCCCACAGCGCGGGCAGGCGGTAGTCCATTCGGCCGGAGCCACGCGAGGATGGCGGGCAGCGGGGAGGGTTTGACTTGCCTCGTGCCATGTCGATCACCGGCACAACATCACGCCCGAATGCCCCGGAATGGTCACGCAGTCCTGCACCGTGTCCAGCGGCTCGAGGCCGGCCCGATCGGCGTCGGCGTGGACCGACCAGAGGCCCTCCCCGAGCTTGAACTCCGTCGGCTCGTTCGAGCCGTTGTACAACACCACGATCGCCTGGGCCGGCTCGCCCGGCAACTCCGCGCTGTGAAGGATGTGGGCGATGCTCTGGCCGTGAGGCGTGTCGCCGAACCAGACGCGGTACTCGACGTCGGCCCGCTGCCGCAGCCGAAACGCCGGATGCGCCTTCCGCAGCGCGATGAGGCCGCGGTAGTAGTCGAACAGTCCCTTTCGCTTGAGCTTGAGTGCCCAGTCGACCTGGTTGATCGCGTCCGGCAGGTTGTAGCTGTTGCGGTGGCCGCGCTTGGTCCGCCCGAACTCCTGTCCGGCGTGCAGCAACACGATGCCCTGGGACGCGAACAGGAGCAAGGCGGCCAGCCGGGCCATCCGCTCCAACTCGGCCTCCGAGGCCTCGGGCGAAGTCTGCAACAGCTTGTCCCACGCGGTGAGGTTGTCGTGGCACTCGAAGTAGCTGATGCAGTCGGTCGGGTGCTCCGCCCACTCGCGGACGGCGCCCTCGAGTCCGCGCTTGACGGCGTCGATCCGCACGCCCGCCTGGATGAAGCCCGGCGGCCCCTCGTCGCGGTCGCCCTTGATCGCGTCGCGGAACGGGTCGTTGAAGCACGCGACGCCGGTGCCGCGAAGCTGCCGCTTGTCCGTGACCGGCTTGAGCGGCGTGGGCCCGGCGGCCCAGGGCTCGCCCCACAGCAGGATGTCGGGCCGCAGTTGCGTCAGTTCGGCCTTGATCCGCCGCACCATCTGGAGGTCGATCAGCCCCATCAGGTCGAACCTAAAGCCGTCCACGCGGTACTCCCGGACCCACATCTCGAGGGAATCGAGGATGAACTTGCGGGCCATGGGGGCCTCGCTCATGAACTCGTTGCCGCAGCCCGATCCGTTGCAGAAGCGGTCGGCCGGCGTCTTGCGGTAGTAGTAGTGCGGGACGAGGCGTTCGAACGGCGCGGTCTTGGCGGCGTGGTTGTACACCACGTCCAGGATCACGCCGATGCCGCGCTCGTGAAGAGCCTGGATGGCCTGCTTGAGTTCGCGAATGCGGGCCGGCCCGCTCACGCTGCTGGCGTACCAGCCGTCGGGCGAATTGAACTGCACCGGCATGTAGCCCCAATCGTACTCGTCGTCACGGTCCTCGGCGTTGTCGAAGTCCTGCACCGGCATGAGCTGCACGTGGGTCACGCCCAGTTCCACCAGGTGATCGAGCCCGGTTCGGATCGACGGGTCGTCGGGCAGATGCGTGCCCGATTCGGTGAGGCCCAGGAACTTGCCGCGGCGGGTGACGCCCGAGTTGGCGGCGATGGTGAAATCGCGGACGTGCATCTCGTACACCACCACGTCGACGGCCGACGCCGGATTGGCATACGCGTGTTCGCGGAAGCCCGGCGGATCGGTCGCGGCGAGGTCCAGGATCAACGTTCGGGCGTGGCGACCCTGGGTGCAGACGGCGTAGACGTCGCCCACCTCGGTCTTCGGGTTGAAGCCGAAGCCCCGCAACCGATACGCGTAGTACTTGCCGTCGAGGTTGCCGGCGACGATTGCCTCCCAGACGCCTCGTTCGTTCCGTTGCATCTCGTGGGCGACCAGGCCCGCGTCGCCCGCCACGGCATCGGCGATCACGACCTCGACACCGGTGGCGGTCGGGGCGAACACACGGAACGTGGTCGCCTCGGGACGGTACGTGAACCCGAGCCGGGCTTCCGGATCGCCGTAGCGCTCAGGGTCGAGCAGGACGTCGCGCACGCTGACCAGCCGGCTGCCCGCGCCCTCGACCCAGACGTCGAACTGCTGCTGCACGAAGTCGAGGGGTTCGGCCGTCGCGAGGACGAACGTGGTGGTCTGATCCTGGCGAGGGGCCCAGGCTTCGACGGATTTGAGGGGGACCGCCTCGCTACTGGTAGTCTTGAGGCTGAACCGCGGGGCCGGCCAGTCTGCCACGGGCACCCGGCGGTTCAGGCGAACCGTGACCCGGCACGGCCCGTCGAGCGTGGCGGCGGTCAGCTTGGGGTCGCCTTCGGACATGCGGCAAACTTAGCCGATCCGTCTCATAATTGAAACGACGCGGTGCGATTCGATACCGGCCGGGATTTGCCGCGAACCAACAGCCCCGACGGAGCCCACCGGACGCAGCCGATGGGCTTGGCCGGCAGTCCCACACACCCGCCTCCTGTGCGGCGAAACCCGTCACGGGTTGCCCGGGTTGATGAACCGTTCGACCCGGTCGAGGGAGCTGTCGCTGTCGTGGTCGACGGGCACGACCACGTCCACCAGGCCGTCGCCATCGGTGTCGTCGACCGCGGACAGGGCATAGCCGACGTTGGCAACGGCGGCGACGCGGTGTTCGGCCCAGGCGGCCTTGATGTTGGATCGCGGCGTATACCAGAAGACGCAGGCGGGGTTATTGCCGACCACGATCACGTCGTTGCGGCCGTCGTTGTCCATGTCGGCGATGGCGACGTCCACGGGCACCCGCTGGTCGGCCTGGTTCTTGGTGTAATCCGCCAGCACCCAGCCGTTCCAGGCGGCGGTCACGGGGCTGGGGCGGGGAAACCAGGCGACCTGGGCCCGGTCGGGCGACACGGCGACGAGGTCGACCGTGCCGTCACCGTCGACGTCGCCGAGGGCGAGCCGGGTCGCCCCGCTGAACTTGGTCATAATGTGCTTGGGCCACGTGCCCGCCGCCGGGTCGTCGGGCTGTTCGTACCAACTGATCACGCCGTTGGTGTCGCCGGTCGCGCTGCACACGACGTCCAGCCGGCCGTCGCCGTTCATATCTACCAGCACCAGCGAGTCGGCCCCGCTGCGCGTGGTTGAGTCGATGCTGTGGAGGGTCCAGCCCTCGGCGCTGTCGGGGTTGGCGGGCGAGGCGAACCACACCAGCCGCCCCACGTCGTTGAGCGTGGCCACGATGTCGCGGCCGTCCACGCCGTCGATCTGGGCGGAGGCCACGTCGAACCACGCCTTGAACGTCGCATTCATCGACGCGGCAATGTCGAACGCGGTCCAGTCGGCCGCGATGCGCGGATCGGGGGGCGACCGGAGATACGTGATGCGGTCGGCGGCGGCGACGAGGATGTCCGGGCGGCCGTCGCCGTTCATGTCGGCGATGCTGACCGCGTTGGCGTTGATGTAGCGCGTGCTGGCGCTGGCAACCACTGTATTCCACGACCCACCGCCCGCCCCCTGATAGTGGATGGCGACGGCGCCCGGCTTGGCGCCGTCCGCGGTGGAGCCCCGCCACACGCTGACCACGTCTTTGCGGCCGTCCCCGTCGATGTCGCCGATTCGTGCCGCCGCCGGCTGCGTCGATGGGCTAGTGTCCAGCCGTTCGGACGGCCAGTTCACCGCCGGTTCCGAGAAGGGACACCCCGAGATGATGAACAGCGCCGGCATCATCACGGCCCCGGCGGTCCGAAGACGTCGAGTCATTCAATGCTCCCCCATGCTTTCCGGTGGGCCGGCGAACACGACGCCCGCATAGCCCACGGCGTCGTCCATATCGCCATACCGGTCGCGCAGGACTTCCCCGCTGGTCGTGTGACGGAGCAGAACGCCCCTCAGGGCCCCGGTCGACCGACAGGCGGCGACGGTGGCGGCCACCGCCCCGGCCCCGCAGGCGTTCTGGTGCCGCCGGGCCTCGGGCGCGATCTGGTCGGCCTCCATGCGGCGGATGAGGTCGATGATGGCCCGGTCGTTCACATCCTTGGCCCAGGCCAGGCCCGCCGGCCCGACGCCCTTGGGTGTGTAGTCGTAGCGTGGTCCGTAGTGGGTCAGGTCGGTGGACCCGACAAAGACCGTGCGGCGGCCCATCCGTCGCGCCTGCTCGGCCACGGTCCGGCCCACGACCGATGCCGGGACGGTATGCGGCACCAAGATCGGTAGCAGCCGCGCGGATGGGGTCAGGTACTGAACGAACGGCACCTGGACCTCGATCGAGTGTTCGGGCTGATGGGCTCTGCTATCGGGTTCGACATCCTGCGAGGCCGACAACACCGCCGAGGCCAGCT
This sequence comes from Planctomycetota bacterium, assembly GCA_016209665.1. GTDB lineage: Bacteria > Planctomycetota > Phycisphaerae > UBA1845 > PWPN01 > JACQVT01. Next base: position 6,336 of record JACQVT010000667.1, read on the forward strand.
CCTCATCGATCGCGATTTCGCCCAGCGGCGTGGACCAGCCGCCCTCGGCGAAGACGGCCGCCTTCCTCCCGGCCAGCCGGTGGGCGGCCCCGAACACCACGACCGTCTCCACGTCCGGTCGGCACAGCTCCCGCAGCACTTCCCCCGCCACCGCCCCGCTGCACATCCATCCGGCATGGGGCACGATCCCGCCGAAGAGGCACTGCGTGCCCGCCGCCACCGCCGACCGCAGGGCGGCAGCGTCGCTGTCGACGTCGGGCCGGGTCGGCACTCGGTCGGCCGCGGCCAGACAGGCCTCGATCTCTGACCGGCACGCCCGATCCGAGGCGGGGTAAAAGTGTCCAGCGACCGCCGGTGAGCGCACACTCATGGGCAGACTCCCGGTGCAGAAAACCGTCACCCATCATTATCCACCTGGCGGGCACGCGGGGCAAACCCCTCCGGCCACGGAATCGGGATTCGGGGCTCGGGATTCGGGGCTCGGGGCCCGGGGAAGAAAGAAAAGACGCGGGGACGCGGAGACGCGGGGACACCGGGAGAGGAGGAGAAGAGATGCGGACGAGCCGCGGGGTTTATCCCCGCGCACCCGCCGGGCGCGAGGGGTCGGGCCTTGGGATCACGGCACGCCGGCGCAGAACAGGATCCGCTTGGTCAGCGTCTCGAGGTCGTACTGCCGGCCGCAGTCCACGGGCAGGAAGGCGCCGTGATCGCTGTCGGTGGCCAGGATGATCAGGCGGTTGTAGAGCACGGCGTAGCCCATTTCCTGCGGTTGATGGCCGATGAGGAAGAACTGGACGTTCCAGGCCTCGGCCAGTTTGTCGAGCAGGGCCGGCGTGTGCCGGCGTCCCCAGACAAGCTGGTAGATCATGCCGCCCTCCGACAGGTCGAGCTTATCGGCGGGCTGGAAGACGCAGTTGGGGTCGAAGTGGTCGATCTGGTAGACGTCGGGGAGCGAATGGGCGAAGAACACGCCGTTGTGGCTGCGGGCCGCCACCGGAAACGAGGCGATGAACGCGTCGATGGCTTCCATGGCCTGGTCCAGCCGCTGGAAGCCCAGGATCTCGGCGACGCCGCGCTGGAACTCGTCGGTGACCAGCCGGCCCCCCTTGGTGATCTCGTGGTCTTGCAGTTGGGCCAGCTCGTGGTTGCTCTGGAGGAAATGGACCTGGTCGGGGAAGAAGGTCTTCCACTGGGCGGCGTCCAGAAGCAACTCCACCGAGCGATCGACCCAACCCGCCCCCGCCGGCTCGGCATGGATCATCTCGTGCAGCAGCACATGGCGGACGGGGGTCGACTCGAGTTGGCAGTACCGGACGAGCTTCTCGAAATTGCGACGGTGGCCGTGCAAATCGCCCGTCATCACCACCTGGCCGTAGTGAGGGAAGCGCAGGAGCGACCCGTCGCGCAGCGGCTCCTCCAGGTTGAGTTCCGTTGCCCGCCGGAGGGTTTCGATTGCGGAGTCGGCCACGCTCATGCGGCCGGATCCCCCGATGGGGAAGAAAGTGTCTGCATCGGTCCTCGTTTACCACGGATGGCCGGCCCCGTCAACGTGGCCTGGTTCTTGTCCAGGATGTGCTGGGCGAGTTCGAGCCGGCGGATGACCTCGGCCATGTTGGCCGGCCGGTCCTGCGGATTCTGCCGGCAGCAGTCCATCACCAGCCGGCTGAGAGCCGTCGGGACGTTGGGGTTGAGCTGCTCGGGGGGTTGGGCCTCCCGCGGGCCGGCCAGGTCGATGCCCGTGCGGCGCTTCTTGCTCGGCATCACGGTCGGGTAGGCCTGCCCGGTGATCGCCCAGTAGAGCGTCGCCCCGAAGTTGTACACGTCGGTCCGTTGGTCCAGTGGGATGCGCCGCTCGACCTGCTCGGGGGCGATGTAATCGGGGGTGCCCTGGATTCGCTCCTTGATGTGGCCGATCCGGCAGGACAGCCCGAAGTCGATGATCTTCACCTCACCGTCGTTGCCGACCATGATGTTGTTGGGCTTGATGTCGGTGTGGATGTACCCCATTTGGTGGAGGGCGTCGAGCCCGTGGGCCACGCGGAGGAAGATGCCCAGGAGGCCGTGCGTGCCCAGAGCCCCGATCTGTTCCAGAGTCCGGCCGTCCACGTACTCCATCAGGATGTGCAGCTCCCGCGTCTGGAAGAATCGCCGAATCCGCCGCAGTTCGTAGCTTTTTCGCAGGTAGGGGTGATTCAGTTGACGGGAGATTTCGTAGTCATTGGCGGCCTGCACCAGGTACCGGTCGTCATC
>JACQVT010000668.1 GCA_016209665.1 Planctomycetota bacterium
CCCCACAACATGCATCCAGTGTAGCCGGCATGATCAGTCATTCCAACGCCCCGCTTGGTGGGCTGCGACAAGGGGTGTGGCAACAAGTCCGGGCAAGAGCAGCCAGAAACGCCGCCCCATCCGCGAAGCCGGACGGCCGGTACGCGTTGGCGACTCCCAACGGCGGCGTTGTCCAGACCAACGCCCCGACCGCAGGGCCGGTACCTACTCCCCGGTACCACCGGCACTTACGCCAGCTCCCGACACCGACGTGCGTCCCGCCGCGCCCGCGAGCTAGGGGTTATTCGCCCCACGCCGGTGGGGTAGCCAGTCGCTTGATCTTTTAGAGATTCTATTGTTGACTTCGCCGGCTGGGATGGCATACTACAGCAGGACGAGTAGGTGTTGGTGACGACACGTCGTGAAGTTGACATACCCGTCGGGGAGCGGGGACCGGTTCCCAGGACACCGAGGCGGGAACGGTCGAGCGATCAGCGGGTCACGAGGCCGCGACGAAGCATTCTTATCCGCCCGGAACCTGATAATCGAACCTGTCCCGTTTTCCGCGGCCGGCCAACCCTAACATCACGAACAAGGAGAGTGAAATCAGAAACCTAACAACGCTGATTGTAGTATTGACCGGAGCTTCGCTGTTTGGGCAGGAGTCCGGTCCGCCGGGAGCGGCAGAATCGGCTTTTGCCGAACGGATGGCTAACTTGCCCAAGCGGTATGTTTGCACTCTGGACATTCGCAATTCCATGAGTGATCGCGCGGAACTTAGCTGGTCAGCTGAGGTCAAACGTAGCGGGGAGAAGTATCATTATTCCCAAACTACCCGGTTTGTCTCAAGCGACCCGACCTCCGCCCCGCCGCCGCCGGTCATGTTTGGGTTCTCTATCGACGGGAGAGCATTCTACCGCAGACAAGTTTCCCCCCCTTCGCCTGGTGTTACGGTTGTTGACCACCAGGCCGGGGCCGTCTCCAGAAAAAACGCGAACGACCCTCTGTATCTGTTGGAGTTTGAGGGGGCGGAGCCGGTGTCGAAGCGTAAAACCCCCAAGGAGGCGCGGGATGGAGTCCGAAACAATCCCAACAGTTGGGACGTTCTCCGCTCCGGTCTGGCCGTGGCCGAGGGGCGAGAAACCATCAACGGTTTTTCAACCATTCGGATTGACCAGATGACCGCCTTCCACCGGCTGGAACAAGGGAAGATCACTTCGTGGCCCCTCGGTCGGACGGTCATCAACAACCCAGACGGGACGCAATTAACGGTCGGGCCGGACGACTGGGGTAAGCCGGGCTTTCCCGCGAAACCGCGGGAGATGGTTCTTCCCGCGACCTGGTATGTTGACCCGCAAGTTGGATATCTACCTCGGAGGATCGTGGTTCGGGATGGGGGAAATACTCGGACCTCCGATATCTTCAAATACCGGGAGATAGCCAAAGGAGTTTGGTTTCCGATTCACGGCAAAATTCGGTGGTGCCGCGGCGACGGAACTCTTTATCGCGAGCTGGAATTGACGGTAACGGATGTGCAGATCGTTGATCTGCCGGCCGAGGTCTTCGGTTGTCCGGCTCGGGAGCGCGAGACGCTCTACGACTCCAGCAACCATCTCAGATGGGAGATTAAAGACGGAGTTCCGGTCGAATGGCCGATTCAGGTACCCTCCTCTCAACCGGCAAAGTAGTCAGTCGAAGTAGGTTCTCGGACGACTGGCCGCCAGGATCAGGCCAGGCCGAGGTTCCGCATGACCTCGGCGGTCGAGGCCACCCGGTTGAGCGTGTAGAAGTGCAGGCCGGCCACGCCGTTGCGGATCAGATCCTCGCACATGCGGGTGGCCAGCTCGACGCCGTACCGGCGGCAGGCCGCGTGATCGTCGGCGTGCTTGTCGAGCTGGACCTGGACCTCGGGCGGGATCTTCGATCCGCACAGGCCGCAGAACCGCTCGATCTGCTGCTTGCTGAGGATCGGCAGGATGCCCGCCACGATCGGCACAGTCACGTGCAGCTTGTCGCGCAGGTGATCCCGGAACCCAAAGAAGTCCGCGTTGTCATAGAACAACTGCGTGATAACCACGTCCGCACCGGCGGCGACCTTGTCGGCGCATCGGCGCCAGTCGAGGTGTTTGTCGGGGCACTCGGGATGCCCCTCCGGGTAGCCGGCGACGGCCACGTCGAACCCCCCTGCCGCCTTGACGAACGCCACCAGCTCGTCGGCGTACTTGAAGCCGTCGGGGTGCGGCCGGAAGGTCTCATCCCCCCGGGGCGGATCGCCGCGCAGGGCCACGATGTTGTTGATGTCGGCCGCCCGGGCCGCTTCGAGGTAGCGGGCGAGGTCCTCGCGCGACGAGCCGACGCAGGTCAAATGGCTGACGGCCTCGATCTCGAACTCGCGGCGGATGCGGCTGACGATCTCGAGCGTCTGCGTCCGCGTGCTGCCGCCCGCGCCGTAGGTGCAGGTCATGAACGCCGGCTTGAGCGCGAGGAGACCGGGGATGGCTTCCTCGAGCAGCTTGACCTCAGCCTCGGGCGTCTTGGGCGGGAACAACTCGAACGAGACCACGAGACGCTGCTGTCGGTGCAAGTCTCCGATGCGCAATCGGTTACCCCTTGTCGTTACGGTCCACAAGCGGTGAAAGACCACCGGCCCGCCGCCGGCCGCCACGGCCGACGCGCCGGGCGTGCCTCCCGCCGTGCATCGCGCCAACGTCCGCAGCGAGTCAAGGGCCGCCGGCGATCCGTCCCACGCCCAGACCGCATGACTGTAGCCGCCGCCCCCGCACGTCGGCAAGCCCCCGTCGTGGGGGCCGGGAGCACGAGGGCCGTGACAGTGGAACGCGGAAACGGGACAGGTCCGATTATTGAGGATTCGATCTGTTCGGGAGGGGGCTTCGCCCCGCCGCGGACAGCCCGACAGGCAACAGGCGAGTCAAACCGGATGATCGGACGAGGGGTGAAGTCCTTCCCTCTGTCCATCCGCAGCTCCGACCTGCCCTTCCTTCACCGACATTTCTCCAAGGCGGCCTTCGGCCGCAACCAAAACATGCGCACATCTTACGCGCATGTTTCGCTGCAAGAACCCAATCACGCGGGCCGGCTACGCCGCCGGGCCACGTCCAGGTGTTACCAGCCGACGCCGCGGCAGGACACCGGCGGGTCGCCGACCAGGCCGCTGGTGCCGGGAAGCTCCGGCCCGCCGGCGCAGGCGATGAACCGCTCCATGTCCGCACCGGTAATGGCGCCGTCACCCGTGATGTCCAGGCACTTGCACGAATCGGGCAAGGTCCCGCCGCCCGTGGTGAGACAGGCCTGCAACGCGGCGAAGTCTGTCATGTCCACCGACCCGTCGGCGTTGGTGTCGCCGTAGATCAGCGGGCAGCACGGCTGGACGATCGTGGAGCAGAAGGTGTTTCGCCCCCGGAAGATGCCGTCGCACTCCGTCTGGAGCACGTCGGTGCAG
>JACQVT010000693.1 GCA_016209665.1 Planctomycetota bacterium
GTCGAACAGCCCGTCGCCGTTCATGTCGGCCGTGTCCACCCGGCTGTGGTACAGGGGGAAGAAGGTTGGCGACTCCGGACCGCAGAGGTTCGAGCCGTCACCCACGAAGCCGGCGGGGGCGAGCTTCTGCTCGGCGTCGGGGGACTGGCTGTTGAAGTAGATTGCGTAATACGACGGCTGGGCCCCGCGCTGCACGTGGTTCCAGGCGATTCTGCCTTGGCGGCCCTCGCCGACCACCCCCAGGTAACGCCCTCCGCCCGCCAGGATCCGGGCGGGCTGGCCCGTGCCGTTGTTGGTCTGGGCGTAACCCTCGCCCTCGGAGAAGTCCCACGGAATGGCGGCATCATAGAAGCGGAACGGGTGATCGCCGGTCGTGCTCGCCCACGGGTTGGCGGCGTAGGCCACCGGCTCGCCGGTATGGGCGTCGTAGCCCACGACCTGCAGGCTGGAGGGATCGACGTGCCGGCCGCCGGTGTGCCGGGTGAAGTCGATCTCCACCGCCGCGACCATCTCGTCGGCCGGTCGACTGCCCGTGCTTACCGGGTCGACCTTCACCACCACGCGGTGACTGCGATCGCTGGACCAGCGGGGAGGGTCGGCGCGCAGCGGCCCGAGTGCTCCGGCCAGCACCATTCCACACAGCACGGCGATTGCTGGACGAGAAGTTTTGAGTCGGACCGATGACCTGGCAACCCGACTGGGCCGGTTCGGACGGATGATCTGCATGAGTAGTTTGCTCCCGTTGGGGGCACGTCGCCGATCCAGGGCGACGACGGGTTCATCCTGGAGATTCCTAGACGGTTGCGCGGCACGCTCCCGGAGCAACAAGACCAGCCCGCCCCGCTTCCTCAGCCAAGACCAAGACCCTCATTTCCGGACAATGTCAGTGGCGTTGGAATCACCAAACCACAACTGCCGATAGCGGCCGGGCCAATTGCTCGCCGCGCCGAGATGGACGGGAGGATTCCACTTGAAGTCGCCGGGCCAGATCTCCTTGAAGTTTCGGGGCTCGGCATGGTAATCGGCGAACAGGAGGTTCATCGAGCTATTCCGCAGGCCGTGCTGCCTTCGGAAAAACGTGTCAAGCAGCCGGGGGTTCAACATGCCCGATTCGGCCGTCTCCAGAAGGTAGACCGTGGCACTCGGTATCTTGATGTAGTTTAACGCGCCGGGGTTGTACCGCTCGATGATCTTGTCGGGGCTGAACGGGGTGTCCGGCAGGATATCGCTGGGGTTGGTCGTGATAGGGACACTTGACTTGGGGAACACGGCGTTGACCGAGTAGCTGTACCAGATGATCGGACGCAGGCCCTTCAGCTCCCGTTCCGGGCCCCGCTTCATGTTCGGCCGGCTCGCTTCGGTCAGATCGTCCACCGGGCAGGTCACCACCTTCACGTTGTTCGCCAGAAACTTGAAGGGGATGTACTGGAACCAGGCCGGTACATTGATGTAGTCGTTGGTGTTCTTGTTGATCCGGCGTATGAAACGGAACGGCGGCGAGTATTTCCCCTGGTTGTCTTGCGTATAGAACGCGCATCCGTAGCCGAGCTGCTTGAGGTTGTTCAGGCATACCGTCGCCTTGGCCTGGTCCCGGGCTGCTTTGAGGCTGGGCAGCAGAATGGAGATGAGCAGGGCGATGATCGCCACCACCACAAGCACTTCGATGAGCGTGAAGGCTGATCGTAGCGGCCTCCGCGGGCTGATCCTGTGCGGCGACATATTGATCTCCTTACTTCTGATCGTCGCCCCTCCACCCGTCCCGGACCGGCCGACCGGCCATTCAGGTGGTGTCGGCCGGGGCCGCTCGCATCCGCCCACTCGTTCGCCCTCGGAGATGGGGTTCCTTTGCCGTCGTGCATCACGGCGGGCCATCACAGGCCGTGTCTGCCAGCACACCTGCGCCGCTGCCGCACAGCGCGAATGCGTCAAAGTCACTCACATCGATATCGTCGTCGTGGTCTGCATCAAAGCAGTGACAGTGGACAGTATCGAGCGGGCCGTTGGAACCACCCGAACCCGTCAGGCATGCCTGGAACGCCGCGAAGTCCACCATGTCGACATCCCCATCCTCGTCGGCATCAAATCTGGGGTTGTTGCAGGCGGGCAGGCAAGTGGACTGGGCACAGGTCGAGTTGAGCCCCTGCCAAGTGCCCTGCCAGTTTTCGGTACACTGCTCGGAGGTCAGTGCGTCCAGACAAGTCAAATCAGGCCGGCAGCACGCGCCGAGGAAAGGCGAGTTCACGCCCATCGCCCGGAACGCCCCGCTGGGCGTGGCGTACAGGGCAAGGTTGTCAACCGACCAGACGTGCACGAGGCCGTCGGTGCTCCCGTCGGCGATGAAATCCGTCCAGCCCAGGTGCGTCATGCTGAGTTCATTCAGCTCGTTCTGAAGGGCGGGATGGTTGGGCGGCACACCCAGGTTGGGGAAGGTCCGGATGTCGCCACCGACGATCGCGATCAGCTCTCGAGTGGCCTGCGAGTACAGAGCCACCCACAGGTTCATGCTCGGGCCGTCATACCCCACGGCCAGGAGGAAATTGCGGCCGACCGGGAGTTTGGGCCCGAGACTGACGTTGACGGTCTTGTGGCCGGTATAGGTGTAGCCCACCGAGCCCCAGGCCGCCCCGATCTGCAGGCGGTAATCGGCGCCCTGGCGGTAGTGGTAGAATCGGGCCCCCAGGAACTGCCGCGTGCAGTGGGTCGAGTACCCCGAGATGAACCCGGCGAACTCCTCCACCCCGACATTCTCAGCGGCTACGTCGTAATCGGTGTACTTCCACTCGTAAAGCCCGCTCACCGAGCTGCTCGCCAGGACGGGGCCGGGAACGGGTCGGCCGGCCTTGTCGGCCTCCGTGGTGTTGCGCGACATGGTGGTGATGTTCAGCCGCCCGCCGGTGTTCGGGCCGATCATGACCTTGCTCGGATTGTCGTCGCGGACGTCCTCGACCTGATCGGTGCCGGTGTCGAACGTCGCGAGCCAGGCCGGGGTGGGCAAGCCGGCGCAGGTCTGAGCCCCGCAGGTGCTGCCGGAGCCCTGCCAGGCCCCGTCGCAATCGGCCTGGGCGACCACGCTGCAGGTACCATTCAGATGACAGCACGCCCCGAGGGGGGACACCGGGCAACTCGCGCCTGCACAGGTCGTGCCCGCACCCTGCCACTCGCCGGCGCAGGTGGTAACCGGCTCCTCCGTGCAGTTGCCGTCGGAATGGCAGCACGCGCCGCTCGGTGCGGCCGGGCAAGGGGGGTTCAATGTCGCACATTGGGTCCCGTTGCCCTGATAGACGCCGAGGCAATTCGCTTCCGGACCATCGGTGCACGTTCCGTCATTCAGGCAACAGGCGCCTTCCGGTACACAGTTATTCGGGGTGCAGCTTGTCCCCGCGCCTTGCCAGTTGCTGGGGCTGGTACAAGCGGTGATCGTCGTTTCAGTACAGCCGCCCGGAAGATCACAACAGGCGCCGATCGGGGCCGCGCAACTCGCCGACCCGCAATTCGTACCCCCGCCCTGCCACTGGAAATCACACTGAGAAGGGGTGACGCCGTCAACGCAGGTTCCGTCGAGCTGGCAGCACGCACCAACGGGGATGCCGATCGCGTCGAAGGCGCCGGTCGCGGTATCGTAGTACCGGAGCGAATCGACGTTCCAGACCGTGTCCTGACCGTTCGTCGCCGACACGAAGTCACTCCACCCTACGTGCGTGTAGGACATATTGTTGAGTTCATTCTGGATGTTCGCCGCAGTATGCTGAAC